>CAIJLM010000267.1 GCA_903821495.1 uncultured Chthonomonas sp.
ACCCGCGCAACCTCTCCTTCGCAAAGGAGAGGAGTTCTTGTGGTTTGAGATTGGGAAGTTTGGCGCGTTCTTCTGGGGTGGTTTGCAGTGTGCATTGCTTTTCGCGTGTTTCGGGGTTAATTCCCAAAAGGAGCGACTCTTACCTACTTGGGAACCATCGTCATAAACATCGGAATATACGCCTGCGCCATCACGATAGCCCCTACGATAGAGGCGAGCGCGATACTGTGCCACACCACCCACTTGAAGATGTCGGCTTCCGTGCCGACCTTGTTCGTGGCGGCGGTGGCGACGCAGATGCTCTGCGCGTCTATCATCTTACCCATCACGCCGCCCGTTGAGTTCGCGACGCAGATAAGGATAGGGCTTAACCCCAACTGAATTGCGGAAATCTTCTGTAGGCTACCGAAAAGAGCGTTGCTACCTGCATCCGTCCCCGTAAGAAACACCCCTAGCCATCCCAAAATCGCGGCGAAGAAGGGGTATAAGACTCCCGTGTTCTTGAACGCCATGCCGAGCGTCGCATCCATCCCTCCGAGCCTTGTAGTATAGGCGAGTCCTAGCATAAAAACAATGGTAGGAACCGGAATCGCCATCTGATGAAAGGTAATTTTCGTCACCTCTCTCAGTTGGTCTGCGCGAATGCCGAGCAGGGGTATCACGATAAAGATGGTGAGAATGATACTCGTGCCGGGCATAGTCATCCAGTTGAATTTGAATATCGCCGGCTCTAGGACGGGCTTCTCTACGACGGGCGGTCTTCGCTCTATCAACTTGTGTATCGTGGGCATTTCGATGTTGTATACCGACTTAAAGGAGCCAACCTCTATCGCGTTAATTTTCTTCTGATTGATACCCACCACCGCCATTATCGTGCAGAGTACGAGGAACGGCATCCATGCTTTTAGGGCGCGACCCAGCGGCATACGCCCTATGGCTTCTGTACCCTCCTCCATGTCCTCCTCTTTTGTCTTCATGCGCCAGATGGTCTTAGGCGACCAAAATCGCAAGAAAATCGCGGTTACGACGAGGGAGATAAGACCGCCCGCTATGTCAGTGAGGGGGAAGTTTTTGGAGTGCGCGAAGAGGTACTGCGATACGGCGAACGAGCCTCCCGCCACGATGATAGCGGGTAGCGCCTCGAAGGTCTGTTTCCAACTGCACATACACTTCACCAACCAGAAGGGGATGACGAAGGAGAGAAACGGAAGTTGATTTCCCGCCATGTGGCTCAACTGCTGAACGTCTATGCCCGTTACGCTCGCGAGAGTGATGATAGGGGTTCCGAAGCCGCCATACGCAACGGGAGACGTGTTTGCGATAAGGCAGATACCCGCCGCGAGAAAGGGGCGAAAGCCCAAGCCTACCAGCATCGCCGCGCAGATGGCGACAGGGGTTCCGCCCCCCGCCGCGCCCTCCAAAAACGCCCCGAAGCAGAACGCAATTAGTACGCCCTGTAGCCTGTGGTCGGGCGAAAGCCCCGCGACAGAGTTCTTTATCTGCTCGAAGCGCCCCGTCGCTACAGTCATATTATAGAGGAACATCGCAGAAACCACCGTCAAACAGATAGGGAATAGCCCGAACAGCGCTCCATTTACGAACGCCATGCTCGCTTTGACGGCGGGCATATGATAGACAAGAGTCGCAGTTAGGAACGCCGTCAACGCGCCCCATAGCGCCGCCGCCGACGCTAACGCCCGCCTAACGACAAGAAAATAGAACAGCACTAGCACGGGCAGGGCGGCGACTAGCACGGACAGAAACGAGTAGGGCAAGGGGCTATAGTTTTGGGTATATATCATGATTTTGGGTATCTCTCGTCGGCGGGAGTGAGCGTCGCTCTACACTAACCTAGTTTCTC
>CAIJLM010000268.1 GCA_903821495.1 uncultured Chthonomonas sp.
CCGCGCATATCTACCGCGTGGGGCGGTACTGCGCTCTGCTAGGCAAACTGCTAGGTATGGATGAGAGCGAAACAGGTACGCTCTACCACGCCAGCCTCCTCCATGATGTAGGCAAGATAGGCGTGCCGGACAGCATACTTCTCAAGCCAGGCTCGCTCACTCTGGAAGACCGCGCTACAATGGAGCAGCACACCCTTATTGGCAAGCGTATTTTAAGCGATTCGCCCTCCGATATTATCAGTCTGGGCGAGATTATCGCCTACACCCACCATGAAAAATGGGATGGCACAGGCTACCCTGATGGTCTCTCTGGCGAAGATATTCCGCTCTACGGGCGTATCTGCGCGGTCGCTGATGTTTTCGACGCGCTTTCGTCTCGCCGCCCATATAAACAGGCTTTCCCGCTAGAAAAGGCGATAGAGATTATGACAGCGGGACGCGGAACGCATTTCGACCCCGCTATTCTCGACCTTTTTCTTGCTAACCTCGACCTCGTTGTGGAGATACAGAGGCAGTATCAAGAACCCGCGTCCGCCCCTGCCTAGCCTCTTGAAGTCACTTAGGAAGACGAGAATACAGTGTCGCAAACTATTGGCTATATCACCATCGTCGTGCAGGACTATGACGAAGCCATCGCTTTTTATAGAGACGCGCTTGGCTTCGAGGTCGTCGAAGATACCGAACTAGGCGATGGGAAGCGTTGGGTTCTTGTCGCGCCGCAAAATAGCGCAGGGACGGCGCTTCTTCTAGCGAAAGCCTCTTCTCCTGAACAGGCTGACCGCATTGGCGACCAGACAGGCGGGCGCGTATTCCTCTTTCTGCATACTTCCGACTTTTGGAACGATTATCGCGGTATGCAGGAGCGCGGCGTTCAGTTTACCGAGGAGCCGCGTCAAGAGAAATACGGAGTTGTCGCTGTCTTCAAAGACCTCTACGGCAACCGCTGGGACTTACTGGAACTAACCGCTTAGGAATTTTATACCATGCAAACCCTCGCCCTTTTCTGCATCGCCTGCCTTCTAATTATCGCTACCGAGAGCGTTCAGGCGGAAAAACCCCTCCCCGCTTCCGTTGACCTGCGTCCTCAGTTTGAAAAATTGGGGCTATCGCCGCGTCAGCAGGGGCGGCGCGGAACCTGCTCCGTCTTCACCGTCACGGGCGCGTTGGAGTACGCTCTAGCGAAGCGGCGCGGCGTGCGCCTTAGCGTCGAATTTTTGAACTGGGCGGGACACAAAGCCGTGAATCGCAACGCAGACGGAGGCTTCTTCTCGGAACTCTGGAAGGGCTACGAGGTCTATGGCATCTGCCCCGAAGCCGATTTGCCCTACCGCTCTGAATTTGAAAACGCTCTTCAGCCTCCCCCCGCCAGCCTCAAAAAAGCGGAGAAGTTGCGCCTTCCCGCGCTCCATCTCCACTGGATAAAAGAGTGGAATGCGAAGACGGGCTTGACCTCCGACCAGTTGACAGAGATAAAGAAGACCCTCGCGCATAAGTTTCCCGTATGCGGCGGCTTTCGATGGCCCATGAGAGCGGTGTGGGAGGAGGGCGCGCTACAAATGTGTCCCGCAGAAGAGGTTTTCGACGGGCATAGCGTTCTACTCGTAGGCTATCGCGACGACCCTGCGTTTCCCGGCGGCGGAGTCTTCATCATTCGGAACTCAGGCGGCAACGGTAGCGACGGCTTCCTGCCCTACGCCTACGCGGAAAAGTATATGAACGACAGCGCGTACATAGCGCCTCAAAAGTAAAATCGCCTAGCGGAAATCCCCTCTCACGGAGTGCGCTTCATGCTCAACAGTGTCGCTTGTGGAATAGATGTCGCGCAGGGCAAAGAGTTTCTGCCCCTGCACGGCTTGCGAATCGGGCTAATAACGAACCATACTGGTCTGAACCGCGATGGCAAAGCGACGGCGGACTTACTTCGCCAAGCCCCCGGCGTACAACTCCTCACCCTCTTTAGCCCAGAACATGGCATACGCGGCGCGTTGGACGAGAAAGTTCCGGACGGCATAGACCCCGCGACAGGGCTTCCCGTCTTTAGCCTCTACGGAGAGCGCGTCAAGCCAACGAAAGAGCAACTGGATGGGCTGAACGCGCTCGTCTTCGATATTCAGGACATTGGAAC
>CAIJLM010000269.1 GCA_903821495.1 uncultured Chthonomonas sp.
CCCTCGCTCTCTGCAACAGCGCAGACTCCTTTGGAAGCGCAGATAGCCGCGCTACCAAAACTCGCCCCCGCCCCGCAAGAGGGCGACTGGCTTATCGCCGCGCCTAAGCGAAGAGCGGGGCTGTTTCAGGGAGAAGGTAAGCGCGAGATAGCGTTAGACAATGGGCTGATACGGCGCACATTTCGCCTCGCCCCGAACGCCGCAACCGTAGGGTTTGACAACCTGATGACGCGCACGCCGCTTCTGCGGGGCGTGAAGCCCGAAGCGAGCGTTACGATAGAGGTTGATGGAAAGCCCCGGGACTATGCGATTGGCGGTCTTAACGGACAGCCCGACTACGCCTATCTTCGGCGCGAGTGGCTAGATAGCATGACCTCAGACTCTACCGCCTTTCAGTTCACAGGCTTTGAGACGGGAACGCCTAAGCCCCGCATGGAGTGGAACCGGAAGCGCTACTCCTCTAGCGCACAGTACCCGCCCGCAGGAGTCTCCCTCACGCTTCACTTCGCCATGCCCGCTCTCTCCGGCTTAACCGTCTCCGTTCACTACGAACTGTACGACGGGATACCGCTTATTAGCAAGTGGTTGACGATAGAGAACAAAACGGGCAAATCGGTTCGGTTAAAAGCGTTCGCCAGCGAGATATTGGCGGCGGTGGAGTATGAATCCATCGTGGAGCGCGTAGGGCAGTGGGGGCATCCGAACATACACGTCGAAAGCGACTACGCTTTTATCGGAATGGACCCGAAAAGCGCCAACAAAGTCGTCGCTTGGGTTCCCGACCCGCAGTACACAACGCAGGTCAACTACCTTCTACAGACCCCCTGTCTGCTAGAGTGTCGCCCTCCGCTGGGGCCTGATGCGCCTATCGCAAGCGGAGAGAGTTTCGAGACGTTTCGCGTGTGGGAACTGGTCTCTGATAGCGATGATAGAGAGCGGAAAGGGCTGGCGCAACGCCGTATGTACCGCATGATTGCGCCTTGGGCGACGGAGAACCCTATCCTCATGCACTCTCGGCAGTCAGACCCCGCCTCCGTGAAACGGGTAGTCGACCAGTGTGCGGAGGTCGGTTTCGAGATGGTGATTCTCAGTTTCGGTAGCGGCTTCGATATGGAGAACGAAGACCCTAAATACCTCGCAGAGATTAAATCCCTCGCCGACTACGCGCACAGCAAGGGCATCGAAATCGGGGGCTACTCTCTACTCGCAAGCCGACGTATCAACGATACAGAAGACGCTATCAACCCGAAAACGGGCAAGACGGGCGACGCGATTTTTGGAAACTCGCCCTGCCTTGAAAGCCGCTGGGGGCAAGATTACTTCCGAAAGTTGTACTCTTTCATAGAAAAAACGGGGATTGACCTACTTGAGCATGACGGCTCGTACCCTGGCGATGTCTGCGCCTCTACCGTTCACCCCGGTCATCAGGGGCTGGGCGACTCCCAGTGGCGGCAGTGGACGAAGATACGCGACTTCTACCACTGGTGTAGAGGGCGAGGAGTCTATCTGAACGTGCCGGACTGGTACTTCCTGAGCGGCTCCAACAAGGTTGCGATGGGCTATCGGGAGGTGAACTGGTCGCTACCGCGAGACCGCCAACTGGTATTAGCGCGGCAGAACATCTACGACGGCACGTGGTACAAAACCTCTAGCATGGGCTGGATGTTCGTGCCGCTGGTGGAGTATCAGGGCGGCGGCGAGGCGGCGACTCTCGAACCGCTTCACGAACACCTCGACGCTTACGGAACGCACCTCGCGCAGAACTTCCTGAGCGGGGTTCAAGCCTGTTATCGGGGACCTCGTCTGTACGATACTGACGAAACGAAAACCGTCGTCAAGAAGTGGGTCGCGCTCTACAAAAAGCATCGGGCGATACTCGACTCGGACGTAGTACACCTGCGCCGCCCGGATGGAAACGACTACGACGGACTGCTTCACGTCAACCCGAACTTGACGGAAAAGGGCTTCGCGGTCATCAACAACCCGCTACACGTCCCCCTCGAAACGACGATAACCCTGCCCCTCTACTACACCGGCTTGACGAAAGAGGCGCGGATACGGCAGGAGGACGGCGCGGTGAAACGCTACCGCCTGAACGCGAAGGGCGAGGCTGTAGTGACGGTGAAGATACCCGCGCAGGGGCTGACGTGGCTTGTGATTGAGTGAGATTCCGCGATATTCGATGCGGAAACGGTATTTAATGAGGTACGAAACGGAGGAAACGCATTATGGCGAGTGAAGAGAAGATACAACAACTTATCCGAGAACTCAAGGCAGGCTATAGTATTGTCCGTGGCAGTTGCGCAAAGGCTCTCGGCAAGATAGGAGATGTTCGCGCCGTACCCGCTCTCATAGAAGCACTCAAGCATAGTGATAGTGATCTCCGTATCCCGTCCGCAGAGGCTCTCGGTATGATAGGAGACGTTCGCGCCGTACCCGCTCTCATAGAAGCACTCAAGGATAGCGA
>CAIJLM010000270.1 GCA_903821495.1 uncultured Chthonomonas sp.
CCTCTGGGAAGTCTCTATAGTAATCAAGCGCGGACTCCACCCACTCTTTAGAACGGTGTTCACCCCAATAGGCGGCGGTCTTTTCCACGTCCATGTTATAGGATTTCGCGAGTTTCACTACCCGCCACACGGGCAGGCGCGAGGATTTCATATAGGCGATATGCCCGTTGAGTGTATCCCGTCGCTCAATATGCGAGTACGTTTTGATTTCTAAAATCTCTTGTCGCATCGTTTTCACTTGCTCCTATGCGGGTTTATCTCATTCTATGAGACCGTTTATGTCCGCTTTCGTTTCAACGCCAACTCGCTAGACTCCCGAATCAACGCTTCCGTTTCACATTCCAGCGCGTTTTCCAGTGCGGCTTTCGCTTCCGGCGCGTCCGACTGCGCCAGAGCGGTAGCCACATTCCGCAAAAGCCCACGCCGTTTTGTTCGCTTAACAGGTGATTTACGGAACCTCTCCCGAAATTCCTCCTCGCTCAGAGCCATAAGGTCGCTCAGCGGCGGATAGTTCGTGATGTCTCGCGGTTGGAAGGCGGGTTCTTCCGTCGGAACGGCGCGGCGTATGTTGAACGGGCAGACCTCCTGACAGATGTCGCACCCGAAGATACGATTGCCCGCCTCGGCTATCGCGGGGCGAAACTCCTCCGGTATCGCGCCTTTCAATTCAATCGTCAGGTAGGAGATACACCGCCGCGCATCCAGTTTGAACGGCGCGACGATGGCTTGCGTGGGGCAGGCATCCATACAGCGCGTACAGGTTCCGCAACCCCCGACGGCGGGCGCGTCACGCGGAAGCAAAACGTTTGTGATAATCTCGCCGAGCAGGAAGTACGAGCCGCGTTTCGTGTTGATAAGCAGAGTGTTTTTGCCGAACCAGCCAAGCCCCGCCCTCTGCGCGACCTCGCGCTCCAAAAGGGGGCCCGTATCCACGTAGACGCGCCCCTCCGTCCCCTCTCCCGCCAACTCTTTAAGATATGCCAGCAGTTCGCGAAGGCGCGGGGTCATTATGTCGTGATAGTCGTCGCCACGCGCATAACGGGCGAAAATCGCTCTGTCGGGTTCAATATCCGTTGGAGTTCCCGCGCCGTCCGCGCTGGAGTAGTTCATGCCGACCACGATAATCGAACGCGCATTCGGAAGCAGTTCAGTAGGGTCGAGGCGGCGGTGTATGTCGCGGGTAAGGTAGTGCATCTCCCCTGCGAAGCCCTGCTCCGCCCATTCTCTATAAGCGTCCGCAAAACTCGAAGGCTCCGTGCCCGTGATTCCCACGAGGTCGAACCCCAACTCGCTAGCACGGCGCTTAATCGCCTCCGCCCATCTCTTTTGTTCCTCAGAAAACATACTTCACGCCTCTATATACAGGTCTCGCCGCAGGAGAAGACTACGCTCCTGTCGTAATATCAAATATAATGACGAAAACACTCTACCTTCTTTCTCACGATTTAGGCACGACCGGCGACAAAGCGACCCTCTTCACGGCGGAGGGCGCGATTGTCGCGTCCGCGTTCGCGCCGTACTCTACCTCCTACCCGCGCCCCGGTTGGGCGGAGCAGAACCCCGCAGACTGGTGGAGCGCCGTCTGCGCCGCAACCCGCGAACTTCTCGCAAAAGCCCCGGAAGCGGTATCAGGGCTGGCGGGAGTAGGCTTCTCCGCTATGATGAACGGCTGTCTGCTGATAGATAGCGCGGGGAATCCCCTCCATCCTGCGCTGATACACGCCGATTTACGGAGCCAGAAACAGGCGGCGCGAATCGCGCAAGAGTTCGGGGAAGCGGAGGGCTACCGCATCACAGGGAACCGAATCGCGCCCTATTTCACCCTCAGTAAACTGGCATGGTTCGCAGAGAATAGCCCGATTTTACTCGAAAAATCGGCTTTTTGCGTCCAAACTAAGGACTATATCAGCGGGAAATTGACAGGGAATTGGGGCTACACAGACTACTCCGACGCTTCCCTCA
>CAIJLM010000271.1 GCA_903821495.1 uncultured Chthonomonas sp.
CCTCCTCGGCAGCTAAGATCTCTCTTGCATTTTGGAAAATGTTTGAGTATAGGGCAGAGAAGACCCATACCAGACAGAATTCAGAAAACACCGCAACTGTAGATCAGATACGTCTAGGTTTTCAGAACACATCCGTACACGGGCAGGAAATTTGGGAAATCTTCCAAAGAAAGAGCGATAAAGTAGGCAACTGCCGATTGTGCGGACAAAAAACACAGTTCGAAGATGAAAAAGTCATCATAGGAATAGCTAATGTTGTCTATCATGGTGACGCAGTTTTTCAACCTAATTTCATCCCAAACGGAAGAGCTGGCGAATTGTCCGCAGATATCAACGCTAACCACATAGAAGATATGGTGCAGTGGGCAGCTTTAGATGGCTCTCATAGGCTTGAAGGAAAGGATTATCCACTGGCTACCCCACCTTCTCCGCGTGTGCCCGAATACATAAAAACCCTCTCTACAATCAACCAAATAATGAAAGACCATAAAGCACTCACGATGGGGCGCTACGAAGTAACTGATTGTATAGCAACGAGCAAGGATCTTTTCAGTAAGCGGAAAGTAAAGTTCACGGAAGCCGCCCCTACCGCAAAACCGCCCCGCGAAAGCCCGTATTATCCCCGTATTCCTAATAGTTTAAGAACATTTAGCCCTCATGGAACAACTACCCTGTGCGAACTGCTAGGCAGTGAAATTGACAGGGGCGTGAACTCCCATCCACCCCTGAAACGACTACAGAAGGCTTCTTGAAAGCCGCAGGGAGACATGAAGGTGAACTCTAAGTATCCTATAACACTGCGGGCGGCTCAAGCCGCCTGCACTCTAACCCTACTCTGCGCGTATACCGGAGCGGACGCGCAACGACACAAATCAGACGATGACGGATGGCAGACGGCTCCCTCCGTAGACTCGCGGCAACTACGCGAACGAACGCGCCCCGCGCCA
The DNA here is from genome assembly GCA_903821495.1 of uncultured Chthonomonas sp. Lineage (GTDB taxonomy): Bacteria > Armatimonadota > Chthonomonadetes > Chthonomonadales > Chthonomonadaceae > CAIJLM01. The sequence continues at coordinate 948 of CAIJLM010000271.1, forward strand.
GAACCGCGAGTCGCGATAGCCCCGATAGCCACGCCCTTCCGTCCTAACTACGCTGGACGCGCCACCGCTAAGAGAGGGGTGCGAAATGCGCTCTGGGTGGTGGCGGACACGCTGATAACGGCGCAATCCATCAAGACGCTTGTGGCGGACGCGGAAGAGGGCGGCTTCGACACCCTCTTTGTTCAGGTGAGGGCGCGAGGCGACGCTTTCTACGCCTCCTCCTACGAACCACGCGCCGAGGCTCTAACGAGGACGGGCGCGGAGTACGACCCGCTGGCTCTCGTGATAAAAGAGGCGCACGCCAGAGGTATCAAAGTCCATGCGTGGATGAACACCTTTGTTCTCTGGAGTCGCTCTACGCGCCCCGCTAGTCCTGACCATATTTTCAATCGTCATCCAGAGTGGATAGCGAAAGACAAAAACAACGAGTACGCGAAGGTGGCGACAAAGACTCTGGAAGGCGCATACCTTCAACCGAGCAACCCAGAAGTGCAGGAACACCTCTACAACGTCTTTACGGAGGTGGCGCGAAACTACGATGTAGACGGAATTCACTTCGACTACTGCCGATACGAAAACTCTAACTACGACTATAGCACAGCGACTCTCAAACGATTCCGCAATGCTATGCGAGAGAACATGAGTATGGACGCGCTGGCGCAGGTTGACAGAGACGAGCGAACTAATCGCCTAGCATGGGCAAACGCCTACCCCGCCGAGTGGGAGGCTTGGCGACGAGAGCAGGTCACAAACCTTGTGGCGAGAATCTCTACGGAGGTGAAGAGCCGACGCAATATCGTGGTAAGCGCGGCAGTCTATCCCGACTCGAACGCCGCGGCGAAGTACAGGGGGCAGGATTGGCAAAAGTGGTTAAGCGCAGACTACCTGGACATGGTGGCGCTCATGGCTTACTCTGGGGATGCCGCTCGTATAGGACAGGCGACTGCGGAGGCGGTGGAGGCGGCGAAGGGCAAAACGGTTCTAACAGGGCTTCCCGCCTACTCGCGTAGTATGGCGGATATGCGGGGGCTGATACGCTCTGCGCTTCAAGCGGGAGCGAGCGGAATAGCCTTCTTCGCCTACAATCGCCTCAACGCAACGCCGGAAAACCTAAAGACTCTAGCGAGAGAACTAGGGCGAGAGCCGCGAGACCTCAGTCCGCGTTCGGAATCGGGCGCTGAATTCGGGGTAGCCCCGCGCAAACAGAGCGAGGAAGAGGTATCCTATACTCAACCTGAAGAGGAGAAGCCGCCCCAAACACGGCGTAAATACCGCAGACGTTGAACCGCTATAGACAGATAGTTTTTCGGATAGGTATTTTGCTCGGAGTCGTGTTACGCTTTGTGGCGCTCGGCTCCGACCCGTACCGTAAACTCTCTTGGAGCGCGGCGCTCGTTACGGACGAGGGGTTCTACCTTCATAACGCTCGAAACCTGATTCTGTTCGGAAACGCCCGTCAAGACGACTTCCAGAACAGCCTGATAATGCCGGCTCTGCACTTTACGCAGGTCGGCTTTTTCTCGCTTTTTGGCGTTGGCATACTACAAGCGCGTATCCTCACGCTCCTGTTTAGCCTTCTGACGCTGACCATCTTCTACTTCGCTCTGAAACGCGCTTTCAATGGGCAGACCGCAGTGTACGGAACGCTTTTCCTACTTCTCGACCCCGTTTTCACGCTCTACAACCGCATGGCGCTGATGGACACTCCCGCCCTGCTTCCTATGGCTCTCGCCTTCTATGGGTTCGCATGGGCTTGGAAGGCGGGAGGCGGGAGGCGTAGCGCGGTGTGCTTCGCCGGTTGCGGGGCATTTCTGGCGCTCGCCTACACCGTGCGAGGGCTATCCGCTTTTCTCGTTCCTATCCCGTTCTGCGTCGTCTACTTCGCAGGAAAGCGTAACCTCTTCCACCGCCGCGCCCTGAAAGCGATGGGGCTTGGCGTTGGGGTTGTGGTAACGCTCTATCTGCTGTTCTGGTGGCTCCCGCATCGGCAGGAGTTGGCTCATGTAAACGGATTCTACCTTAGAGACCAACTTTTACCCGAAAACCTGCATCACTTCGCGAGTATCCTGATAACCTCCGTCTTTGGGGACGATAGAGGTATCTCCGCGTTTATGTTGAGGCAGTCGCCTATTCTTACTCTGCTGGGGATACTGGGCGTAGCGTACTGGGTTCGTGCGGGGCGCAAAGAGTTGTGGGAGGACTCGACTCGCGCCTGCATGAATTTTCTTGTAGCGTGGTTGGTCGCAGGGGCGGCTCTGTTTTCCGCGCTTGCCTACTCGCCTTCCCGCTACTACATTCTCTTCTATCCTGCGCTGGCGGGCGTGGCGGCGTTTACGTTGGTTCGCCTTGAACGTGCGGTAAAGTCGCTATTGGAGTGGCGGGGGGGGCTACTCGTGTTGGGAGGCTGGCTAGGTTTCCATATCCCGCTTGCCGTGCGTCCGCTTAACATAGCGGGGTATACAGCCGTCGGCATAGGCGTGGCGCTCGGAGTTGGGACGGGCTACCTGCTCTGGAAGCGCGGCGCGAAGTTCTCACATCGCCTGACCGCCGTTTTTGCGCTGAACCTGTTTCTTATTGTGAGCGCATTACGGCTAGGCGACTGGGCGCGTAACCTCTCCTACTCACGGCAAGAGGCGGAGCAGTGGATACAGGCGAACATCCCGCCGAATAGCGTCCTCATCGGGGATATGGCGAGTGGAGTCGCGATTGATACGCGCCTGCCGTTAGTCCCTGTCATCGCGAAACTGTGCAACGACGACCAGCCCGTTGAACGGTATAAGGGTAGACCAACCTTTCTCGTCGTACTTGACGGCGAGTATCGCCATAAGTACTGGAAGCGGCGCTACCCCTATCTACTTTCGCCTCACTACAGAGTTGCGTACTTCCCGCGTGTGGTAAAGTACCCCATTGGCATCTACCGTGTGGACGGCGTAGAGCCTCCCGCCGGCTTCAAAGCCCCGTCGGATGAGAAATAAAGCGCGTTTCTAGCCCAAATCGCGCTTCGAGGTGTTCGGCGAGGGCGCGTACCCCTATGGTTTCGGTGGCGTAGTGTCCCGCGTATATCACGTTGATACCGAGTTCTTCCGCGTCGAAGTAGGTGTGGTGCGCCCCCTCTCCCGTGATAAAGGTGGTTACGCCGCTCTCGTAAGCCTCTCGAATTTCGGAGCCAGCGCCCCCAGTACAGACTCCTAACCGCCCTACCCACTCGCCGCCTTTCGCCATGACAAATGGCTCTACTTCCAAAACCCGCCGTATCCTCTCCACAAGTTCCGTCAACGAAATATCGGTCTCCGCTGTCGCCCCAATGAGGCATCCCTTGATACTGAGGAAGCGCCCTGTGGGTTCAAAGCCGAGTTTCCGTGTGAGAACGTGGTTATTCCCTACCTCAAGGTGCGCGTCTAGCGGAATATGGGAGGAGTATAACGCAAGGTTGCCGCGAATGAGTTTCTCCACTCTACGGTAGTAGTTTCCAGTCAGAGGGGCTTTCTGCCCCCAAAACAGCCCGTGATGGACGAGCAGTAGGTCGGCTTCTAAAGCTATCGCCTCCTCTATGGTGGCAAGGCAGGCATCTACCGCGACGGCGATTCGCTTTATCTCTGGCTTGCCCTCTACCTGTAGCCCGTTGTAGGCATCGGAGTAGTCTGGCACATCTTTTGTGAGGAGATAGTCGTCGAGATAGGCGACCAGTTCGTTCGTTTTCATAGGTAGGTTCCTTTCGCAGTAAGAGTTCAGGGTTACGGCTCTTCACATAACCCGCGCAACCTCTCCTAGCCCTCACCCCCTGCCCCTTCTCCCAATTCTAGGAGAAGGGGTGAATGCACGGATGGCAG
>CAIJLM010000272.1 GCA_903821495.1 uncultured Chthonomonas sp.
TACCTTTCCACCGCTCGCGCTTATAAGAGACTCCATGAGGTGGATAAGGCGACAGCGGCGTTGAAGAGCGCATTCGCATCGTATAATCGCGACTACCCCGGCGGAAATCAATCCTATCTTTGGAACCTGATAATCGTCGCTAACGAAATTGATAGTCCCGCTAAGACTGAAGAGGTTGTGCAGCGGATTATAGAAAGGTTGCCGGATAGAGATGTTGAGGACGGTCTGGATGCGTGGATAAGGCGGAGCGCCCTCTACGCCGCTTTGCAACTACCGGATAAGCATCTAGCGAATTCAATCATGGATAGTATGCTGAACGCGCTTCCCCGCCTCTGCATACACGAAGATTCAGGATGGCTAATCGGAGAGTACGCTGTTGCGATAAAGGAGGCGTGCCATAGCCTCAAGAATCCGAAGAAAATGCAAATCTTTCTGAAAGCCTGCTCCAGATACCTTCCGTTACGCCCCGCGGCAACGCGCACGGAATTTCTCCCGAAAATCGTGGAAGCCTTTCTTCAAAACCACAAACCCGCCGAGGCGAAACGCTTGACTGAAATCGCCGCTAAAAACCTCTCTGGTCTCGCTCCAGAGCCGAAGCTAGCCCCCCTCCTGGTGTTGAGCGAGGCGTATGCGCTCCAACGTGATTACACTAAAGCCCAGAGCGCCCTAGCGGAAGCTTTCTCGCTCGATTTTCCGCAAAAGAAATTAAGATTATGGGAACTCTTCCGGCATAAGGTGGAGATTGCACAAAGGATAGACGACCCTGCCATAGCGAAAAAGATTCTTAAAGAGTGTATGGAGGGTACCGCGCAACTCCCGAAGACCGAGAGGTCATCTTTTCTCGTAGGGATAGCATACGCATACCTCGCGAAAAAAGACCCTGACAACGCCGCAGTTATCTTACGGCAGACGTTGGAGACAGCGGAGGCGTACCTTGCAAAAGACAACCTGCCTGACGGGACGCTTGGGGTTGTAATGCAGAGCGCCCTCGAACTGCATGATAAGGCAAGGACGCAGGAGATGCTGGACAAGGTGTATCGAGTCATCACACGCTATCCTGATAAGGAGATACGTTATCGCGGTCAGATGCGAATAGGCAACGCCCCTGAGAAGGTGCAGACCGAAAACGCTCAGTACCCTCCGCTGATTGAACTCGCACGAACTTACTCCAAACTCAAAAACAGCGAACGGGCGCGACAACTGCTTGCGGAAGCGCTCTCTAAAATTCCTGGACTCAAGATGCCCGGCTACGCGGACGGATTTGGACTGAATAGCTACTATTCAAATATGATAATGGGATACGCGGAAATCGGCGACATCAAGAAATCCTATGAACTGGCGCAAGTTGTGAATGACCCTGTTGTTTATGCGATACTACTTGCAAGAGCCGTTACCGCATACCTTATCTATAAGAACCCCGCTCTCGCCAGAATCCAAGGCGACCCAGACCCATTTGAGTGAGCCGTTCCCGTGCGGCTCGTCACCCTAAATCTCTGCCCAACCATCCTATCACGAGTAGCCCGTCGGACGACGACACTATTCTCGAAATCGCGTTCCCGAATGTGGGAGTGAAGAGACTGCTTCTCTCATTGGCGAAACTAGACCCTGCGTAGAGCGGGGATTGGGTTCACTCCTACCCCCCCCTTGTAGGATAATAGCGAGCCTAGTTAGGCGGTATTACCTAAGCGGCGCGTCCACGCTCTTCTCTGCGCGTAGCGCGCTCGAAGACTTGCAGGAACGCCTCTACGATAGCAGGGTCAAACTGAGTTCCGGCGCTACGCTTTAGCTCTTCAATCGCCACTTCGTGCGAACGCGCCTGCCGATAAGGGCGGTCAGTCGTCATGGCGCTGTAGGCATCCGCTACCGCCACAATACGCGCCGCAAGGGGAATATGCTCCCCCTCTAGCCTATCTGGGTAGCCCCTGCCATCCCATCGCTCATGATGCCCTCGAATACCGGGCATAGTCAAACGCAGAGAGGGAACATGACTGACCACATCCGCCCCGATAATAGGATGTAGTTTCATTAGCCTCCACTCCTCTTCATCTAGTTTCCCCTCCTTGCGAAGAATAGCGTCTGAAATACCCACTTTGCCAATATCGTGAAGCCTCGCGACGAGACTCACGCGACGAGCCTCTGTTTCATCCAGCCCCATCGCTTTTGCGAGTTGAGAGGCTAACTGCGCTACGCCTTCGGTGTGTTCTCCCGTATAGTCGTCTCTCACCTCCACAAGCCGCGCCAGCGCCTCTACCGTGCCTTGAGTTGCGATGTCTTCACGTGAACTCTCTATTGCGGAATCTAGGGTGTTTACTATAGGGTCGGACACGGCGCGCACCTGATTTCGCCCCAGTTTCTTAGCGGCGTACATCGCTCTATCCGCTGCATGAACAAGTTCGGAGCGGGAGAGCGCGTCTTGCGAATAGGTCGCCGCGCCTAGCGAACAGGTTATTCGCACTCCTCCGCCTGCCTCGAAAAGATGAGAGGCTATGGAGGCGCGAAGCCTCTCCGCAACCTCAAGCGCCAGTTCGCCATCTGTTTCAGGCAACAGAATAACGAACTCTTCTCCGCCCCAACGCCCCAGCGTATCTATCGCCCTCAAGCCTTTCTGCAACTCTTGCCCGAACTCTATAAGAGCCGCGTCCCCTACAGCATGACCGCAACCATCATTGAGAGCCTTAAAGTGGTCGATGTCAAGAAAGAGAAGAGAGGCGGGGCGATTATACCGGTGAGAGCGCTCTATCTCTTTATCTATTATGTCAATTAGGGCGCGGTGATTGGGTAGAGCGGTAAGCGGGTCTGTGGTAGCGAGAGCCGCTAAACGCTCATTGGCTTCTCGAAGCGAAGCGGTTCTTACCTGCACCTTCGTCTCCAAAGAGGCGTTGCTCGCTTGAAGCGATGCGTCGCGCTCACAGATAGCGTAGATCTCCTGCAAGCCCCAATTGCACGAGATAATAAGGAAAACATCCTCAAAGATAACCCAACCCGCGTGTTCCAACCAGCGCCAAGTCTCAGAGGATTGAATACCATAGACCGATTGGGGCCAGACTAACCCGCGCACAAAATGGTCTAAGGCGGTGACAATAGTTCCGGTAATCAAGACGCGCCAATCACGGTAGAAGGAGAGAAACGCCAGCGACCCGAAGACATGAAAGTGCGTCTCTATACGTCCCCCAGCGAGATGAATAAGAAGGGCGGACATACTCAACTGCCCAATGGCGATAACGTGGCGCGTGAACGCCTCTCCCGGACGCGCTAACGCGCAAAAAATGGGAAAACAACTTATCACGCCACCCAGTAAGAGCGCTCCCCAGATATGAATGTGAGGTTGGCTGGCAGAACCCGCCCACGTTCGAGGCGACAGCCAGAACGTAGCGGCAATAGCGAAAATCCACTGGACGAGCATAAGAGCGGCGAACATTCTATCTATCTTTTTGTGTAGGCTCTGTTGATGCTCGGAAAAGAGCGTCGTCGCCCGCTCTTTGGTTTCGGAGGTTATCTCACTCTGTGGTGTTGTCATGGTAAGCCTTCTTATTGGCGCTAAGGGTCTCCCTCATCTTGAGAAACCTTCCGCTAAAGAGCAACCAAAGACTGGCGTTTGTATCGGTTGCGTGGTTCGTCTATTCAGCAAATCCATCAAGGCGGCTTCCTGCTTGTTGTCGCCCTCATGCCCTCTCGCGCTCGTGATTCCTCCGCTAAAAAGAAGCCTTCCATCGGAGTCGTAAAGAAGCGTCTGCCCCGATACAACCGCATGAAAGCGCTTCGCCTCTCTGCCGCCTTCGTCAAAAAGCGTGTCTACTCCTCTAATGGCTTTCGCAAGGGCGTAACTCTCTGTTTTCGCCCACTCTGGAGAGGTGTGCAGAGGATGGTAGAAAACAACATACGTGTCTACTGGGACGGGACTATGCGCCAAGACTTTTGCGATTTCTCGAAGGCTCGCTCGTGTGCAGGGGCATTTAGGATGCGCCGCCATGATGAGCGTGAAATGACCGGGGCGAGGCTGTATAGCGCTCTCTATAGACCGCTCTCTTTTTGGCGTTGCAGTAGGGCTAGGCTCTCCCTCGTATCGCCACAGTTTGGCGAAACCTAGAAGGATAGCCCCTCCCCACAAAACGGTAAAAAAACCAATAAGGCGGTGCATGACAAAAGCTCCCTTTTGTTTCGCGACAGCCATCTTGGGCATGAGCGGATATAGGGGTTATTCCATAGTTTTATGTAAATATACGGGGCAGGGGAGAGTAGTTTTAGAAATATAGCGGGGCTTGGAGAGAGAGCAGTAGCGACGCGAACTCTTAAACTGAGTTTGCGCTACTGCTCTCTCTCCACTACGCTAACGTGAAGTTCATGTCCGCCATCGGGACGGGCTATCTCATAGTAGTAGAAAAGTTCATGCCCGACAGGGAGGATATCCACATAGCGCAACGAGCCTGAGCCATGCGGCGAGGTTAGAACAGGCGCGTCCGGAGAAAGCGAGTAGAAGGTGCGAAGGTCGAAGGTCATGGCAATCCCCGTCTTCTCCTCGTAGTTGTCCTCTTTACTTGCGCCACCGTCGTAGAGCGCGATATAGCCGCCATTCGGTAGTGGCAAAAGCGAACCGATACGGCGGCAGTAGGAGTCCCACTTTAACGCGGGAAGCGACTCTGGCGCGGAGGGCGAGGGAAACGCGGGGAAGTTCGAGACGGGAGACACATCTCCTATCCACTGAAACCGCTTTCCGTCTCCGCTCACCGCCGCGCCTGTTCGCGAAATTATCAAGCCAGTGCTATAGATGTCGGCGGTAGAGTGCGCCTCTTGCTCTAGCGACTGATTGTCTACAGCGTAAGCGTAGCTCGCCAACATATAGACCATGCGCCCGATAACGAACACATTCGGGTCTTTTACCCCTTCGCCCCCCACATCTTGCGCGGTGAGCAGTGTCGTTCGCTCCGCCACATTGAACTCATCTGGCTCGTCCGCCTCCACCATGCTAATTCGCCAACGGTTATCTGAAGGGTCTACGTGTCCAAATATCAGTTGCCACCTGCCATTGAGTCCACGCAGAAGGGTGGCGCGTTCCATAGAGAGCGCCATTAGCGACGACTTGGGAAGCGCCCATATATCGGTGAAGGAGATTCCGTTCTCGCTAGCCGCGATACGAAGCTCTACGCCGCGCCCCATGTCACGGGGCTGGCGCAGGCGGTATACGAGATAGAAGGTGTTCGTGACGGGGTCGAAGGTGGCGCTAGGCGCGCCCGCCCACCAGCCCGCGCCCTCGCTCAAGGGGGCGCGAACTAGCATCCCTTGAGCGGGGTCGAATAGCGACATAGCGTCGAAGCGTTTGCCTAAAAAGTCAGTCATGGTCTGATACGAATTCCTGTGAAATAGTCACTATGTATGACGCTTCTGGTCAGGGGCTAAAAGCCCCTGACCATGAAAACCGCCCGTCCTATGGACGGAGTTCGTATTAGTAGGGCGGTCTCCCTGTTTCTAAGCGATAATCGCCTTGACCGCTTCCACGATATGCTTGGCGTTGATGCCCGCCGCTTCGAGTAGCTCCTCTGGCTTGCCAGAACCGGGTATAGCGCGGACGCAGAGATGCTTCACGGAAGGATGCTCGCGGTCTCCTGCGAAGACCTGTAGAACCGCCTCCGCCAAACCGCCCTCTTCCCAGTGGTCTTCCACCACGAGAAGGTTGCCTCCGCACTCCGCGGAGGCTTTTCGGACGGTCTCCGCGTCTATAGGCTTAACCGAGTAGAGGTCTATCACGCGCACGGAGATACCCGCCGCAAGAAGAGCCTCATAAGCCTTTAGCGATTCGTGGAGGGTGATTCCCGCCGCGATAATCGCTACAGAGTCGTTCGCCGACTCCTTGACGACCTTGCTTCCGCCGATATGGAAAACTTCGTCCGCGCCGTAGAGTGTGGGGGTCTTTTCGCGGGTGGTTCTCATGTAGGAGATACCCTCTTTGTCCGCCATCTGCGCGATGAGTTGCACTGTCGTAGTGGCGCAGGAGGGATATAGCACCACGCTACCGTGTACCGAGCGCATCATGGCGAGGTCTTCAAGCGCCATCTGAGACGCGCCGTCCTCTCCGATAGATACGCCCGCGTGAGACCCGACGAGGCGGATGTTTGCGCGGGAGATAGCGCCCATGCGAATCTGGTCGTAGGCGCGAGAGAAGAACGCCGCGAAGGTGGAGGCGAAGGGGACTTTTTTGAGGACTTGCATCCCTATCGCCGCGCTGACGAGCTGTTGTTCAGCGATGTAGACCTCGAAGAAACGCTCTGGATAGGCTTTTTTGAATTTGTCGGCGAAGGTGGAGTTGCTCACCTCTCCATCCAATACTACCACGTCGGGACGCGCCGCGCCTAGCGCCACAAGTCCGTCGCCATAAGCCTCGCGAGTCGCTACCTTTTTGCCTACCTCGTACTGCGGATAGACAATCTCGGAGGTTGCGCCTAAGTCGGCGGCGGGAGTGGCGCGTCTGCCCTGCACGTTGATGATAATGTCGCAAGCGGGGTTGCCCAGTTCAACGAACGCCTTCTCTGCATCGGCGGGAGAGAGGGCTTTGCCGTGCCAGTTGTCTTTGTCGGCGAGGAAGGAGACTCCTGCGCCCTTCTTGGTTTTTGCGACGATAAGGGTAGGTTGTCCGCGTCGGTGTACGGCGGACGAGTAGGCGGAGTTGATTTCGTCTACGTCATGCCCATCAATCACGGTGGCGTGCCATCCGAAGGCGCGGGCGCGTTGGGCGTAGGTCTCGCCGTCCCATTCAAGTTTGGTGGGTCCCCGTTGTCCGAGTCGGTTCATGTCTATAATCGCGACGATGTTGTCTAGCCCATAGAAGCCGGCGAGGTCTAGCGCTTCGTAGACGCTTCCTTCCGCCATTTCGCTATCGCCGAGCAGAACCCACATCTTAATATCGGTTCTATCCAGTTGTTTCGCGCTAAACGCCATTCCTATAGCGGTGGGCAGTCCCTGTCCGAGGGAACCCGTCGCTACATCTACGTAGGGCAGAATAGGGACGGGGTGTCCTTCGATACGGCTTCCTATTTGGCGCAGGGTGAGCAGTTCCGCGTCGCTAATGGCTCCCGCCGCCTTGTACATCGCGTAGAGCAGAGGAGCGGCGTGTCCTTTCGAGAAGATGAGGCGGTCGTTGCTGAGGTTGTGCGGGTCGTTCCAGTCGTAGTGCAGGTAGTCGTACATAAGAACCGACATAAGGTCTGCGGCGGACATACTAGAGGTAGGATGCCCTGAACCTGCGGCGGTGGTGCATCGGATACTGTCGGCGCGCAACTGGGTAGCCAGAGCCTGCCATTCTTGAGGCGTGTGAGCCATAATTTTTCTGCTGTCTCCTTCACATTCTATTAGGGCGCTCCAAACGAGTCGCGCCGAGGATGTTCCTCTAAAGGGGAGTTCGCCCCAGAGAGGTTGTTACCCGTCATTGTAGCCGAAATCGCGCTTATAATTCAATGGCAAGGGTTCTGGGTTCTAGGAATCTTCACATAACCTCGCCTAGCCCTCACCCCTGCCCCTTCTCCCAATTCTGGGAGAAGGGGTGA
>CAIJLM010000273.1 GCA_903821495.1 uncultured Chthonomonas sp.
GCCTTCGCCCGTCGCCCACCACTCTCTACTATGGAAGCCAGTGCCGGAAAAGAAGCAGGCGAAGCGCACGGGTGGCTCGGAGGCGTTATGCTTTGGCAGGTTGTCGCCCCATACTGGAGCCGACTCCAGCCAAGGAAGCGCCATTGTCACCCCTGCGCCCCGCAAAAATGTGCGGCGGGAAATCGGTTGAAAAGTACGTTTTTCCATCTTTTATCTCTCCCTAATACTACTGGTGAGCGGCGTAGTCTCTGCCGCGAACTGTCCGAAACTGTGGGCTATTCACTATGACGCGAACGGCAGTCGAAAAGCGTCCGCCGTTTTTACTGAGTTCTGAACCCATTTTATCAATCAGGGGGCGCATCCTGCGGAGACACGGCGCGTCCAAGCGCGTACCCCAGAAGCCTCTGACAGAAGAGGCGCGTAATGACTCCGCCCTTCTCTTTCAGCAGGTAGGCGCGTAGCCCCTCCATGCCTGTAAAGGAGGCTCCCTCCATCGTCTTCGTCTTCACCTCTACGAGGCGACCGCCAAGGTCGTTCGTCCGAAAGCGTCCGATAGGGTCGTACTGCTCCATTGCGAAGCCGTAAGGGTCTATACGGCGGTGGCAGATCGCGCAGTCCGGAGTCTTTGTGTGTCTCTCCACCTGTTGGCGCACCGTAAGACCCGCGTTCGCCTCCTCTTCCGGTAGGCGCGGCACATTTGCGGGGGGGCGCGGCAACCTTTCGCCTAACAGAGTCTCCACCACCCAGTTGCCGCGTAGTATGGGGCTGGTGCGCGAAGCCCCCGACTCTTTTGTCTGGATACTCGCTAGACCAAGCAGTCCGCCTCTGTGGTATTTTTGCACGCCCTCTACTCGCCGCCACTCCGCCCCCGTTACGCCGGGAATGCCGTAGTGCGTCGCCAGAGTCTCATTGAGGAAGGTGTAGTCCGCGGAGAGTAGCGTGGTCACCGCCCTGTCCGCCTGAAATATATCCTGAAAGAAGCGAACCGTCTCCTCATAGATGGCGGTACGGAGGTTTGCGTCGAAAGTCGGGAAGAGCCGCTCATTTTTCTCATTCAGCGTGTCGAATCCGCGGACGTGAAGCCACTGCGCCCCGAACTCAATCGCGAGAGCGCGGACGCGCTTGTCCTGAAGCATTCGCCGAACTTGCGCCGCCAACACCATAGAGTTGTGAAGTTGTCCCGCTTCAGCGACTCGGCGGAGTTCGTTATCGGGCGCGGAAGCCCACAGAAAGTAGCTGAGGCGCGTCGCGAGTTCCAAGTCGTTCACCGCAGAGGGGGCGTTTCCTGCGGGAGACTGCTCTATCCGAAACAGAAAGGGCGGGGAGACCAGTATTCGCGCCAACACATTACGAAACGCCTGCTCATGCGTCTGCCCCCGTGAACGGATGTTCTGATACAGTCCAAGTAGGTCGGTTCTCTCTTTCGCGAGTAGAGGACGACGATACGCCTTCGCCGCAAACGCGAGAAGCGCCTCTATCTGTTTGGGCATCGCCGCCTGCTCGTCTCGCTCCAACGCTTCGGCGCGTTGTTTGAAGGCGGGGCGGCGCCCCTCAAAGTAGGCTAACATCTCTTTCGTCTGGTCTTGCGTTACGAAACCGATAAACAGAGGCAGATGCTCATTCTCCGCGATAGCCTGCCGACTGATGAAGCGGTGTTCCGCCCACAGCTTCTCAAGTCGCGCTACCTCTTTGCGCTCTAGCAGTAGGCGCGGCAGAGGTTCATCTTCGCGGTGGAACATCTTTAAGGATACCACCTCATCGTTGGGAACTACATTAGGAAAACAGAAGAACAGCGGGAAGTAGCGTCGGAACGCATCGTCTCCCTCTACCACTCGCTTGAGCGCGTCGCTGTTGGGAGCCGCGACAACAGGGCTTCTGCCATCCCATCGGGCATTTACATTTGCACCCGCTACGACGGAAAACAGAGTTGCCCTATCTCTGGACGGGGCATCTTGTCTTGCTTCCACCACAAATTCTCGCCC
>CAIJLM010000274.1 GCA_903821495.1 uncultured Chthonomonas sp.
GAGGGCGACGCGCACATCGGGATAACCGTGGACGTAGACGACGATTTGACCCTTGCAGTGGTTCGCAATGTAGACAAAAAGAGTCTACGAGAGATAGCGAAGGAGACGCTTGCACTGAGGGAGGCGGCGAAAGCGGGAGACCTCGCTGTTGAGCGGAGACAAGGCGCTACTCTCGCTCTAACCAACCTCGGAACGTTCGGAATAGATGTCTTCACGCCCGTTATCGCTACGCCTGACTGCCCCCTTGTGGGCATAGGGCGCATAAAGACGCTATCGCAACCCTCCGACGTAACGCAACGCTTTTCGGTGTGGGTAAGCCTGACCTTCGACCCGCGCTTGGTTCGAGCCGGGACAGGGGCGCGGTTCCTACAGTCCGTCGCCGCGACTATTGAAAACCCGATGCTTGCGCTAGTGTAGGCGCAAAAAGGACGTAACTCAATGAAGACTTGCTACGACCTCGCTTCGCTCAACTGGACGCTCTCCGGTTGGACTCCCCATCTCTGGCGTTTGCTACGAACGCTTGAGATTGGGGTAGTCTCCTCCGCCGAGATACAGCCCATTCCCGCCGTTGTACCCGGCTCTGTGCAACTCGCCCTGCGTAACGCGGGACTTCTGCCGGACTGGAACCTGCCCGAAGTGTCGCGGGAGTGTGAATGGGTAGAATATCGGCACTGGATATACGAAACTGCCCTTCCAGACTCATGGCTCTCCTCAAACCAAAATTTTCGCCTTCACTGCGAAGGGCTAGACTATAGCGGCTGGGTCTTTCTCAACGGCGTGGAGATTGGCTCGTTCTGCGGAACCCACGTTCCACACACGTTTGACCTCGTCCCACACCTCAGAGAGACAGATAACCGCCTCAGCATTGTTTTCGACCTCCCTCCGCGCTGGCTTGGGCAGTTCGGCTACACGTCGCAAGTTCGCGAATGGAAAACACGCTTCAACTATGCTTGGGACTGGATTCCGCGCACGGTGCAGTTAGGAATCTGGGAAGGGTTGCGTATTGAGGCGACCCAGGGGAGCGAAGTCGCAGAACTGCGTTGTACCGCGAATGCCGACCTCGATTCAGGAACGGGGACGCTACGCTTGGCGGGGCGTATCGTCGCTTCCAAAAGCGACAACGTGATAGCGACGCTATGTCAGGGCGACAGCGTTATTCGATTAGAGGAGGTGTCCGCCACTACCTTCAACACGCTTGGCTTATCGTGGCGAGACCTTCCCATCGCGCTTTGGCACCCCAACGGCGCGGGAGACCAGCCCCTCTATACCGTAAGACTGTCGCTTGTAAACGCAGAGGGAGAGGAGCAAGACAGCGCGACAAGGCGAGTCGGTTTTCGACATATCGCATGGGAGTCGTGCGAAGACGCGCCAGCGGGGGCAGACCCCTGGATATGCGTGGTCAACGGAAAGCCTACCTTCCTGCAAGGTGTCAACTGCCCTCCTATGCTCCCCAACTACGCCGATACGACCGCCGAGGCATACCGGTCTAGGCTTCAACTCTATCACGATCTAGGCGTGAATACGCTTCGTGTGAACGGGTGCGGGTTTTTGGAAAAGGAGGTGTTCTACGACATCTGCGACGAACTTGGGCTGATGATATGGCAGGATGTTCCGCTCTCCTCCTCCGGTATAGACAACGTTCCGCCCGATGACGCTCTCTCTATTGCGGGTGTCGGCGCGATACTGCGTTCGTTTATTCTGCGTCGTCAACACCATGCCGCGCTCCTGCTCTGGTGCGGCGGCAACGAACTTCACTACCGCTCTCCAGAGGGCTACGGCGTTCCAATGACGACGGCTCACCCTCTCATTAAACGGCTTGACGAGATAGTGCAGGAGTGCGACCCTACACGAAGATTTCTGCCCACTACCGCTACAGGTCCCCGATTTAACGCCGATGCAAAAGACTTCGGCAAGGGGCTACACTGGAACACGCACGGTCCTTGGAAAATGTCGGGCAGTATGCAGGAGTGGGAGGACTACTGGTTGGCGGACGACGCGCTCTTCCGCGCTGAGACGGGCGCGCCGGGAGCCTGTAGCGCGGATATTATTCGCCAATACGCAGGGGAATACGACCCTATGCCGGTATCGGAGACCAACCCTGTATGGAGGCGACCTCTTACGTGGTGGCTGGAGGTAGACGTATTCAAAGGGGAGTTTGGGCGGGAGCCTGACACGCTGGAAGAGTACGTCCACTGGAGTCAGGCGCGTCAAGCGGAGGCGTTACGTATCGCAGTGAAAGTTTGTAAAGATAGGTTCCCGCGTTGCGGCGGCATACTGCTATGGTGCGGACACGACTGCTATCCCTGCTCGGCGAACACCAGTATTATCGACTTTCACGGAAACCCTAAACCTGCGGCGTTGACGCTACAGGCGATATGGAAGAGTTCCGCCGGTCAAGGAGAGACATCTCATGGGAAGTAGACTGAATGAGGCGCAGGTTCGCGCCTATCATGATGGAGGCTACCTCATCATCAAGGAGCCGGTGTTACCTCTTCCACTCTTTGAGAAGTTGAAAGCCCTCTCAAAAGAGAAGTTCGCGGAGTGGGGCGCGAAGCGCGACGGGGTGGAGCCATCGCTAATTGACTGCCCGCACTGGAGCGATACGCGCCTTTTTGAGTATCTGTTTGCGGACGAGATACTGGATATTGTGGAGCCGTTAATTGGTTCCGACATTGCGATATTCGCCTGCCACTTCTTGCAGAAGCCTCCACAGATTGGCAAGCGCGTCCCTTGGCACGAGGACTCTGCCTACTGGAAGGGTAGACTCGAACCAGTAGAGGTCGCTTCGATAACCATTTCGCTGGAATCGTCTACGAGGGAAAACGGCTGTCTGTCCGTTCTGCCCGGCACGCACAGGCACGGCTACTCAGACTACCTCCCCGTATCCGACCCGTCCGCAGAGGTCTTTCCCATAGAAGTCCGCCCTGAACAGAGAGACGATTCCACCGCTGTCGCCATTGAGTTAGAGCCGAATCAAGCCTCCTTCCACGATGGGCGCATTATTCACGGATCAGAGCCGAATCTTGGAACGCTGGGGCGTAGCGCATTCACCATTCGCTACTTTCCGACCACCGTTAAGTTCGTGACGGAGAAGAATCCAAACTTTCAAATCTACCTTGCACGAGGAGTAGACCGCGCCGGGAACCCCTACAGCGACCCGACGAAGACCTACCCCCCGGCGGGCGTGATTGCGTAAAAGTCTAGGTAGGGAAGGAGGGTGAAGCGTGGAGGAGATAAGTAGACTGGCTACGGAGTGCTTGGCGCGGTTTCGCGCGGGAACGCTGACGGTAGCGGACTTGGAGGCGGTATGCGATAGCGCAGGGCGCACTCGAAGGCAGAGCGTTCTGTATCTACAGGCTCCGAGTTCGCACCCCTATTCACGAATTATAGGCATCAGTATTTTTGAAGAGGGCAAGGACTCAGAAGGCGTTGACGAAAAGGGAGCGTTTCTCTATCGCACCATAAAAGAGGCGTTGGACGACGGCTGGAGAATTGTCCGCTTTCCTGATATTTCACAGGGCATGGATGACCAGAACAACTACGGACTCGGTTACGAGTTCATCTTGGAAAGGTGGCGATAGATGTCCTACTGCGCTCCATACAATGCGCTTGTTGACTGCGCCCCAACTCTCACGGACAGTCAGGTAATAGATTTCTGTCGTAACGGGTTTCTCGTTCTACCAGGGGTAGTGTCAGAAGAGGTCAACCACAAAGTCGTGGAGTACCTCGATAACAGAGACTCGAGTTA
>CAIJLM010000275.1 GCA_903821495.1 uncultured Chthonomonas sp.
AGGTTGTGCGATGAGTTTGATTAGCGGGAACGAGGTAAAAGTCTATCTCGAAGCGACGGGATTGATAGCGACCCCGCCGACTGACCAAGAGAGTTTACTCGATTTTGTAGGCGTGGCGCACTCGGCGGAGCAGGCGTTTTTGCAGAGCGTTCGCTGGTTTCCGTTTCTTTCGGAGGGGACTACGCAGACGCGGCAGTTCGACCCTCCGAGCGGACGTTTACTGGATTTGCAAGGAGGATTGTTATCGTTGACGGATGTCACAGTATCTGGAATGACGCTCACGCCGAACGTTGATGTGTTTCTTTCGCCGCAAAACGCGAACTACGCGGGACTCCCCTACTCAGGGCTTGAGTTCTATCGGAATCCGTGCGGGCGCAAGCGCTCTATTTCGGTGACAGGGGTTTGGGGGCGCGTGACGAGTCTGCCGGACGATGTGCGAGAGGGACTGCTTGCAAAAGCGGCGGCGCTCCTAGCCCCGCAACTTCACGCCTATATCTCTCGTGGTTTGAGCAAGTGGCGAGAGGGCGACGTGGAGCAGTGGAGTCATGGCGAAAACTTCGCGAATATAGAGGCGAGTTGGACGCAGATTTACGCGGACACAGTACGACGTTATCGCCGAACGACGATAGCCTAGAAGGAGGCGCGAAATGGAGACAACGACCCTCAATCTGCGTAGAGCGACGAGGGCTTCGGACGGCGCAGGCGGCAAAACGGAGAGTTGGGCGAACGTAGCGACGGGCTTAACGGCGCGACGGCGACTCTATACGCAACAGAGCGTTGCACGATTTGAAGGGAAGCCGGGGGTTAGCACAGAGGAGGAGTGGCTTTTCGTTCTCTACGCGAAGCCGTTTCCAGAGGTTCGCATTAACGACGTTTTGCAAGACGAAAACGGCGCGGAGTATCTCGTCAAGTTCGTTCGGGGCTATCCGCACACGCTCCAACTAGACACACGGAGGATGCAATGAGCCTTCTGAACGACCTGACTCGCGCTCTGGATAGGCTGGATGACTGGGAACTCGGCATAAGGCAGGGGTGTGAAGCGGCGGCGGATGCGATTGCAGAGATGCTAACCGCCTACGCGAAAGCGAATCACCCTTGGGCTTCGCGGACGGGCGCGACGGAAGCCTCGACGGTTGCGATTGTGGAGTTGCGCGGGGAGGTTCTCACCCTCGTTTTGGAGGCGGGAACAGACTACGCGCAGTTTCTTGAGTTGGCGCGGGGCGGGCGTTGGGCGTGGCTTTGGGAGGCGGTTAGCGCGAATGAAGAGGCGATTCGAGGTCTGCTAGAGCGGTTCCTTGTGGAGAAAATGCGATGAGTACAGCGATTTCTAAAGCCCTTTTCGCCCGCTTGAGCGGCGCGGAGAGCCTAACAGGAGAGGCGGCGGCGAGTCAGTCTGCGTTGGCGGGTCTACTTGCCGCCGACCCGGATACGGGCTTGCCCGCTATCTATCTGGGAAATAAAAACACGGCGCAGAGTCGGGATTCAAACGGGAACCCGCATCCTATCGTTCCGTGTATCACCTTCCGACCTAGCGGCGGAAGCGTGGATAGGCGGTTCATTCAGGATACAGGTGTCGTAGAGAGTGTTCTGTACGACTTCGAGATTTGGGAGTCTTCGCCGAGCGGTACGCGCATTACGGATATTGCGGAGTGCGTGGAGAGGTTGCTGGACAGTCGGCGTGGCGTGGTCTCCGGGTTGAACTTGGAGAGCGGAAAGGTGTTCGCATTTCAGGCGTTTTCGCCTCTTGCGATACTCTATGACGCGGAGATTCACGCTTGGGCGGGGCTGATTCGCTACGAATTTTTGGAGTTGCGCTCTTAGGGCGCGAAAGGAGATTTGAACCATGAGCATTGTTAATGGCGCGAGTAGTTTGGTGTGGGGGCGGGGCTATCTGAAAGCCTCCCCTACGAGCAGTTCCGCCGATGATGTGCCTTTTGCGGAGTTGCAGAACGTGGAGATTACGTCGCAACTGGCTTTGGAGGAGTTGATGAGTCCTTCGCAGTTGACGGCGGCGGCGGTTGCGGTGAAAGAGCATAAGGTGACGGGAAGCGCGGAGTATGCGAAGGTTCGGGCGCGTCAGTTTCACGCTCTGCGGGGCGGCTCTGCGCCCTCGGTGAGCGGCGGCAAAACGACGGTAGATATTGGCGTGAACGACCAACCCGTCGTCTTCGACCTTCATCTCACCTCGCCGTCGGATGGCTCCGACCTTGAGATGATTGTCTACGGGTGCATCTGCACATCGCTGGACTTGAAGGTGCAGCTGAATAACTTCGTGATTCCGAAGTTTCAGTTTACGGCGTATGGCAACGGGACGAACCTGCTTCGTATCATTCTGCCGGGCGACCAGACGAGCGGGTAGCTAGCCCTCGCCCCCGTTCCCCCTCTCCCAATTCTGGGCGAGGGGTAAGGGTTGGGATGGGGTGGCTTTGAGGAGTGCGAAAGGCTTGGCGCATTGACCCAGCCACCCCCTCTAAACCTCCCCCTTCACAAAGCTCATTGGGGTATGTATTGGAG
>CAIJLM010000276.1 GCA_903821495.1 uncultured Chthonomonas sp.
CTTTTGACTTGTACCAAAGCCAATCCTATCGTAACTTCGTCTTTGTCGGAGCCACCCCTTCCCGTTTCGGGAAGGGGACGGGGGTTAGGTTCCCCCCGAAGGGGGCTGAGTAGTTACACGAGATATTACCTCTCTACGGTAAGAGTGTCAAGCCATCCTGCGCGATGCGTGGATTTCTCAGCCGCTCCCCCTTACATCGACTCATTTTGCGTATTGACTTTTGCGCGAGAAAGCGTTACCATTGCGATAGCGTGTTTGAGAACGCAATACACTTATTTTACGGAAAAGGCAGGGTGATAGCATGGCTTTGAAAGTTGGGCTTGTGGGGCTTGGCGGTATCGGAATGACGCACGCCGAAGCGTACACAAAAGAGGAACTGGGCGACATGGTCGCGGTCTGCGACGTGGTTAAAGAGAAGGCGGATAAGACCGCCGAAAAGTACGGCGTAAACGCCTACTATAGCGTGGCGGATATGCTTCGCAATGAAGACCTCGACATTGTAGATGTGACGACTGGAGGCTTCGAGAACGGGAGTTGGCACTACGAACCCGCAATGGAGGCGATGGAGGCGGGCAAAGCCGTACTGGTAGAGAAGCCCCTCTCCAACGACGTGGGCGAAGCGCGGGAGATGGTCAAAAAGGCGCGTGAAAAGAAGGTCTATCTGGGCTGTAACCTCAACCACTACTTCACTCCTCCCGCCGAAAAAGCGATGGAGTACATGAAAAATGGGAACATCGGGGAGCTAGTCTACTGCCTGCACAAGATGGGCTTTTCGGCAGGCGAACCTACCTACAATCCCAACAACAACTTCCGCTGGAAAGACTTCCCCTACGCCCACCTCAAAGCGTTCCTCTCGCACCCGTTTAGTGTGATGCGCTACTTCTGCGGCGACGTGACCCATGTACAGGCGTTCGTCAATCGCCCCGGATTCCGTAGGCGCGTGAACGATGTTATGCTCTCTACAGTGAGTATACACGTCCGCTTTGCGAACGACTGCGTGGGCTATCTGCTCAGTCAGCGCGGCGACGCGCACTACGGGCTAGGCGGCTGGTGGAGCCTTGAGGTTGCGGGGACGCAGGGAACCTTCTGCATTGAGAACTGTATCGAGAAGGTGACGTTCTGGCCCGCGCCCGGCTCTGGTAAAGCGGGTAGCCCCGAAAAGATGTCGGGCGGCGGCTCTGAGGGACCCGAAGTGATGAACACAGGCATTACCGACTTTAGCGCTACCTTCCCGCGTCGTATCCACGCCTTCCTTGAGGACATTACGAATGGAGTTCCGCAGGACGACCTCCGCGCTTCGGGGCGCGACGCGCTGGCGGCGTTGGAGTATACGTGGGCGGTTATGGAGTCGTATGAGTTGGGTGGCGCTCTGGTTCGTCCGCACGCGCTTCCGCCCCTGCACGGCGACCCCTCCTACCTACAACGTTAAAAACCGTGGCGCGACCTAATATCTCCGCAGAGGCGGGTCTCACCTGCCTCTGCTTCCTCGGCTACCTGATGATGGGGGCGAACGCCGTCCTCTTTCCTACCCTGTTGCCCCTCCTTCGCTCTGATTTTCATCTGAATCTAGCGACGGTAGGCATCGTCTTTCCCGTCAATTCGCTGGGCGCGTTGGCGGGAGGGTTGATAGCGGGGGCAGGGTCGGACAAGCGCGGGCGCAAGCCCTACTTGCTCTACCCCGCTCTCTTTTCGGCGCTCGGCATGGCGATAGCGACCCTAAGTCATTCGTGGGCGCTGTTTGTGGCGGGCTACCTCGTTTGGGGTATGGCGCAGGGCGCTTTCTCTATCACCGTCAACGCCCTCGTGATGGATGTCAGTAGGAAAGCGCATAGCAAAGCCCTCAACTACCTACATGGATTCTACAGTCTCGGCGCAACGCTCTCCCCTCTCATTGTCATCACTCTCTTCCGTTACCTGACCTCATGGCGCACGGTTCTAGGAGTCGCCTGTAGCCTGTGGCTGGCGATGTTTCTCCTCTGCGCGGCGATACGCTTCTTTCCTGAGAACACTCCATCAAAGTCGCGGCGCAATCTCTTCCAACTCTCCACACAACCTCTCATCCTTCTTCTGTTCGCCCTCACCTTTTTTTATAACGGCGCGGCGTGGGTGCTAATTGGTTGGGTAAAGACTTTTCTGCAATCTACCAATCACTCCTCTGAAGTCGCCACAATGATGCTCTCTGTCTTCTACTGCGCCCTGACCATTGGGCGGTTCGGAGGCGCGTCATTGGCAGGCGCGTGGGGCTATCGGCGTTCACTCATGCTCTCCGCATTCGGGGCGCTACTGGTCTACCCTCTTGTTATCTTCCCGACCTCTATTGTCTGGATTGGAACGGGAGTCTTTCTCTGCGCCCTCTTCCTCGCGCCCCTCTATCCCACCGCCATCGCCTATGGAGCGCAACATTTTACGGAGAACCGAGGGGCTATTACCGGCACGCTCTCTATGGCTCTCTCGCTCGGCTCCACGCTCCCGCCCTACTGGACGGGTTGGCTCGGAAAAGAGTACGGCTTGGCTACTGCGTTGCGCTTAAACTACCTCCTTCTCTTCCCCCTTTTCGCCATTACCGTATGTTTACCTGTATTGCGCTCAAGCCCCTCGAAAGAATAAAGAATCCCCCCTCTATCCCCGATAATGGAGTCGTTCTCACTACCGAAAACCTCTGTAATGAAGCCCCAACGCCTAGTAGGAGCGCCAGTTTATGGCTTACGCCCCCTGGTTGTGGAAATTTCCGCAGAGGCGACGTAAGAAGGTAGGCAGAATAGGTGTTATAATGTACTTGGTAAACAGCAGGCGACCTGTGGCACACTATAGTTGAGAAGAACAGACAGGGTTCTTCACTCAATTACCGCAAAAGCAAGGAGATGTGCGTCCACACTACCCGCTTCCGAACCATCGGAAAAGCCGCTGAATAGCCCGCTTCTTAAAGAAGCCTCCAAGTGCAAAAACACGCAACAGAGACCTCTGAAGGAAAGGAGCCAACGATGAAAAATCCGCTCCACAATGGTAGCTACGAAGATGGCGAACCGATGCCCCAGGCAAGTGTCAAGATGCACAAGTTAAAGGACATGAATACAATAGCACCCAAAACCAATAAAGCCGTTGTTTCTGAGAACGTCGCTATGGCTCACCCCAAGCCGCGCCTTGAGCTAATCACAACCGACC
>CAIJLM010000277.1 GCA_903821495.1 uncultured Chthonomonas sp.
TAGAGTTCTGCGACGCTATCCCTAAGTTGGCGGGCGATGTCGTTCACGGAGGAGGAGCCTACCGTCGCAACAACGCCCTCAATACCCTCAAAGGTTCGCTCTTCGGCGGTCTGTACAGAGCGGACTCGCACGGTTCCCGCGCCGTCCCAACCCGCCAACTCGTACCCCGGAGTGAACTGTACGCCCCGTTCGGAGAGTTGCGACACCATCTCATCGAGTAGCATCCCCTCTGTAGTCGGGCATATCGAGCCGAGCGAGGTGACAAAAGTCACGCTAATCCCCTTTGAAGAGAGATAGTCTGCGGCGACAAGAGGACGGTTGAAGCCCTCCCTATCGAAAATCAGAACGCTTTTGAGGTTATCCGCTCTGCCCTGTATGACCTCGTGTACGGTGAAAGCGGGTTCTCCGCCCTGAACCGCGAGGCGGTTAGGAACCGAACCCGTCGCCACAATAACGACATCCGGGTTCAGAGCGAGAACGTTTTCAGGAGTCGCCTCCGTGTTGAGTTGAACCTCGAAAATCCCCTTGTTCGCCTGTCTTGTGTAGAACTCGGCGATACGTAGCCAGTTTTTGCGTAGGGGCGAACTCGCGCCTACAAGTATCTGCCCTCCGATTGCGTCTCCCCGCTCCAAAACCGTCACGCTATGCCCTCGCCCTGCGGCTGTAAGCGCCGCCTCCATCCCTGCGGGTCCCGCGCCAATAATGACAACGCGCTTCGGCTTATCGGCGGGAATGAGGTTCGCCCACGCCTTTTCGCGGCTCGTTATCGGGTTGTAGATACAGGTCATCAGGTGCATTTTGCCGTGACAACTTTGCAGACAGCGCGTGCAGTAGCGAATATCTTCAAGACGATTTTCGTAGAGTTTGCGGGTGAAATGCGGGTCGCAGATATGGGTTTTCGTCATGCAGACCACATCCACGACGTTCTGCGCGAGGACGCTCTCCGCCATCTCAGGAGTCGCGATTCGTCCTGCGTGCATGAGCGTTAAGTTGGTTTTGGCGCGTACTTCGCTCACCTTAGATAGCCACTCTCCTTCGGGGCGCGGCATGGGCCCATGATGAAAGCGTCCATCCCCGCCCGTCAGGTTCACATAGTCCACTACTCCCAACGCTTCCAAGCGCTGAATAGCCTCAACATACCCCTCCGTGTTCATACCGCGCTGTTCTATGTCATCCACTTTGAGGCGCACGCCGAGAGGAAGCGAATCGCCGATAGCCTGCCGCATCGCGGTGAGCGTCTCGATAAGAAAGCGCAACCGGTTCTCAAGAGAGCCGCCGTACTCGTCTGTGCGGGTATTCCACATCGGGTTGAGCATCTGAGCGTGTAGGAACGACTCGTGCGAGTGAAGTTCTACGCCGTCCGCGCCCCCCTCCGCCGCTCGTCGCGCCGCCTGTCGGAACGACTCTATCAGCCTTTGCAGGTCTTCCTGCGTGAGAACGCGCCTATCGTGTGAGCGATAGGAGGGCTGTGTCGAGCCGATGGAGGGCGCAGAGGCGATGATGGGAACGCCGGGTAGGGGGCGAAATCCGGGATGGCACAGTTGCGCGAAGACCTTTGCGCCGTGCCTGTGTCCGCGCTCCACGCACATCTGATAACGGGGTATAATGTCGTCGGAGACGCTCTCCATCCAGCCCGAACCGGGTTCCGGAGAGGTCGCGCCGATAACAAACAGCCCCACGCCGTTCTTACACCGCTCCTCAATGTAGTCGGCGAACTCCGCGCTCGGCAGCCCCTTATCCACCCACCACCCTGCGAAGTGTCCGCTTATCGCGATACGGTTGCGGAGTTCTACTCCCTTGAGCGTGTAGGGCGTGAAGATATGGGGGAAACGTTCGATACTGGTTCGAGAATCGTCAGGCATGGTAGGGCTTTCTCTGGCAGAATAGGTCGAGGGACATCCCCTCTTGATAGGTAGGCATCCCTTCCGGCAGGGCGTAGTCGTAGGTCTCATCGTCCAGTGAGTATGGGTTCGCTTTGCGGAGGCTCAGGGCGTACTGATACATCAGGCAACGCTCTGCAAGGACTTGCGGCGAAAACCAGCGGTATTTATCGTTCCAACTGAGCGAGCGATTATCGAAGTAGACGACGCGGCGCAGCTCTCCGCTATGGTTTATCGCGCTACCATGCAGAACCTTAACGTGGTGCAGAAGAGCGTCTCCCGGCTCCAATTCAGCGGGAACTGCGCCCGGCAAATCAAAATCCGCCTGACCGCGCTTCACCCACTCCATCGCTCTGTCGTGTTCCCACTTGTGACTACCCGGAACCGCCCACACGCAACTGTTCGCTATCGTCGAGTAGTCGGGGTAGATGTCTATATTGAAGACGCGCTCGTCGCCCGTTACGGAGTTATCATCTCTGTGCCAAGGAACGCTAGAGCCGTTACCCGGTAGCTTGAAGACGAGCGCCTCATAGCACGGAATGAAGTCTGCGCCTACCATTCGGGTCAGCAGGTCGCCAATAAATGGGTGCGCGAGTAGGCGCAGGGAGAAGTCGTTGGGGTTGGCGTGAAGATAGGTGAGGTAGTAGGGAATCCCTTCGGGTCCCCGGCTACACCACTTGTCCGCGTCGCCTCCCGCCTGTATCTCGTCTATCAGGCGTTGGGACTCCCGCTGGAAGTTCGCCAACTCTTCGGCATGGAGAACGCCCTTCACTATCACAAAGCCGTTTTCGTCGAAAAAGGCTATCTCATCGTCGGTGATTTTTCTCATTTTGTGTTATCCTTTGGTTATGTGGAGTTATGGTTAGCAGTTCGCGATGAGGAGGAGAATTTCCTGCGAAAAAGAAAGTTCGCAGTCTCCAGCGAACAAAACGTCCGTTGTCTTCATAAAATCGAAAGGGTGTGTTTCATTTCGGTTGAGAACGGGATTCCATTTTGGGATGAGTCCGCGAAAAGCGCGAAAA
>CAIJLM010000278.1 GCA_903821495.1 uncultured Chthonomonas sp.
ATGCCGGATGATTTGGCTGGTACCGGCATGGAGTTAGAGCATGGTGCTGCGGAGCGGCACACGAGCAGGGCCCACAGCGTGCCCGCCCCCCGCGCCATGGCCCCCGTCTTGCCGGAAGACGCACCGCGCTGGCTCGGGTGGTTCGCCGTTGGGCTCGTTCTTGCTGCCTGGGAGGCCGGCTGCCGGTTCTGGGACATCAATCCGCTCTATCTGCCGGGGCCTTCGGCCATCGTCGTCGCGCTCGTCAAGCTGTTCTACTGGGAGATTCACGGCGTAATGGCAGACGAACAGACCTCAACCCCTCAACTATCCTCTGTAGCGCCTCGCGCCGTTGTCGCAGAGCCGCCCATGCCTGACCTTCTCCCGCCCTCTCTGATGATTTCCAACCCTGATTCCATAGAAGTAGAAGAGGCGTTCCAGCGACTACTCGCGCCCGCCTCTGAGGAGCAAACTCAAATGTCCCCTACCGGTGAACTCTCCGCCGACATTGTTGTTATAGGTTCTGGTCCTGGCGGCTACGTCTCCGCTATTCGCGCCGCTCAACTCGGAGCGAGAACTGTCTGTATCGAGAAAGAGGCGAGCGAATGGGGCGGAACCTGCCTCAACTGGGGCTGTATCCCCACCAAAGCCCTTATCGCCAGCGTGGAGCGCCTGCATCAGGTGAAGACCTCCGACGCGATGGGCGTTCTGATTGACGGAACCATTGGCTTCAACTTTGATAAGATGATGGAGCGCAAAGGCAAAATCGTTACGACGCTACGCGGGGGTATTCAGGCTCTGCTGAAGAGCAACCACGTCCGCTCCGTGATTGGCACGGCGAAAATCGTAGACAAAAACACCGTCGAAGTGACCTTTTCTGATGGTAAAACTGAGAAAATCACCACTAAAAACATCATTATCGCCACGGGTTCCGTCCCCATCGTTCCGCCCATTCCGGGCTTGGCGCGAAACCCTGCGGACAAGCGCGGCGAGAGTAGCAACGGCATCTGGACGAGCGATGAGGCGGTATATTCCAAAACCTGCCCCAAAAGCATGGTGATTATTGGGACGGGCGCGGTGGGCTTGGAGTTCGCTTACGTCTTCCGCAACCTCGGCGCGACGGTGACTCTGGTTGAGATTGCGCCGGAGATTCTGCCCGTTGCAGACCGCGAAATCTCTAAAGAGCTTCGTAAGTCGCTCACGAAACAGGGCATGGTATTCCACACCAACTCGAAAGTGGTAGGCGTGGAGCGTAAGGACGGCGTTTGCGTAGTGACGGTGGAGACCGAAAAGGGCGCTATAACGATTGAGGCGGAGGTTGTGCTAGTGGGCGCGGGGCGCAAGCCTTTCTTCGACGGGCTAGGACTAGAAGCCCTTGGCGTGACCACAAGCCGTAAGGGTATCGAGGTCAACGACCTTCTGCAAACCAATATCCCGAACATCTACGCGATTGGCGACGTGGCGGGTAAGCAGTTGCTGGCGCACCTCGCTTCGCACATGGGCATCGTGGCGGCGGAGAACGCGATGGGGCATGAGGTGAAGATGGACTATCGGGCAGTGCCGGGTCCCATCTACACGGTTCCCGAAGTCGCGATGGTGGGTCTCTCAGAAGAGCAGGCGCGTGAGCAGGGCTACGACGTGATAACGGGACGCTTCCCCTTCCGTCCGCTAGGTCGCGCTATGGCGCTGAACGAGCAGGAGGGCTTGGTCAAAATCGTTGCAGAGCGCAAGTACGGCGAGGTTCTGGGCGTGCATATCATCGGTCCCTACGCGACGGAACTTATCCATGAGG
The DNA here is from genome assembly GCA_903821495.1 of uncultured Chthonomonas sp. Classification (GTDB taxonomy): domain Bacteria; phylum Armatimonadota; class Chthonomonadetes; order Chthonomonadales; family Chthonomonadaceae; genus CAIJLM01. The sequence goes on from CAIJLM010000278.1 coordinate 1,772, forward strand.
GCGTGGTGGCGATTCGCCTTGAAGCGACGATTGAGGAGTTGATGACCACCATTCACGCGCACCCGACCCTCTCGGAAGCGATGGGCGAGGCGGCGCTGGACATTAAGGGCGAAGCGATACATAAGATGAAGAAGTAGCGTTAAGGAGGGGGCGACATGAACGACCTCTATTCGGAAACAGCGAAAATGGGAAAGCGGGGAGTGTTTACTATCCCCGCCTCCCTGCGAAAAAGATTCGGACTATCCGAAGGCTCTCTGCTGGTAGCGGAAGAGCGCGAGGACGGGATACTGCTACGCCCTGCGCCAACTATGCCCGTAGAGATATATACCGATGAGCGTATCGCTGAGTTTCTTCTGACTAATACGGTTGATAACGAGGACTATCTGTCTGCGCGTGAAGAGGTGAAGGCTTTAGGGCTTGACCCGGACGCTATTCCGCACAAAAAGCCCGCCTGATGATACGGGTATTTTTAGACGCGAACATCCTGTTTTCAGCGGCGTATCGCGAGAAAAATGGCTTTATAATGCTATGGGAGATAGAGGGCGTTCAACTCGTTACGTCGCCCTACGCCTTTGAAGAAGTCCATCGCAATATCACGCGCAAACGCCCCGAAGCACTGGAGCGACTGTTGCAACTTACGGAACGTGTTGAGGTGTGTCATCTCCTTCATCCGCTAAAAGAGGTTACGGGACTTCCCGCCAAAGATATTCCCATCCTCGAATCTGCGTCTGCGTGTGGCTGTCAGGTGTTGCTGACTGGCGATGTTACGCATTTCGGGCATTTGATGGATACAACCCCCGATGGGGTTGAAGTGATGACGACGAGCGTGTTCTTGAAACGCTATACTGCTATTTAGAGGGGGTGGCTGGGTCAGTGCGATAAGCCTTCCGCGCTACCCAAAGCCACCCCATCC
>CAIJLM010000279.1 GCA_903821495.1 uncultured Chthonomonas sp.
CGTTCTGAGGGGGGCGAAGTATGCGTTCCATCGTTGTTACTCCTTGTAGGGATTCCCGACTTACCAGTATCGGGCGGTTTGCGGAGGGGCGTATAGCAGGCGAGCGGTTACGCCCTCCACATAGAGTCCTCCCCCTCCTCAAAGGCGAGAAAGGGGAGAAAAAGACTACTCTACGTCGTCAGCCGCCGCCTCTTCCAGCTCTTCTGGGGTAGGCGTTTCGGAGGCGACAATGTCGTTCAAGGTGTTGTTTTCAAACAAGAACCTGTGGAGGTCTTGCTGAACGAGGGCGTTCGCAATCTGGAATCTACGGTGATTGTCTTCAATCCACTCGTCATGCTGCTCTTCCGTAAGTCGTCCCTGATTGAGCAGGTTGGTGAACTCCGCGTCCACCGACTCATCTGTCACGGTGAAACTCTCGTTCTTCGCTATGTTGTGCAGGGCGAGAACAGTGCGGACGCGCAGGTTCGCTACTGTCTCCACCTCTTCGCGGTGCGAGTCGAGGGTGTAGCCGTTCGCCTGTAGCCATATCTCATAAGAGACGTTCATACGCTTCAGCTCGGCGGCGAGTTGCCGATAAGCGTCCTCCATCTCCTCGCGAACCAGCGCGTAGGGATAGTGGATTTCGGAGTTTTCGAGAATGCTCTGGATAATGCCCTGCTCGGCGAGTTGGTTGCCATAGCGGGTGGCTTCCGCCTCAATCTGCGCCTTCATATCGCTTCGGAACTCTTCAAGCGACTCTAAGCCCAACAGTTTTGCGAACTCATCGTTTAGCTCTGGAAGTTTTTTCGCGCTAATACTCGCCACTTTGACGGTATAGGTAGCCGTTTTATTGATAAGTTCCTCTTGAGGCGCATCGTCTTCGCCGAAGGCGACATCAAATGTCTTCTCTTCGTCAATGTTGAGACCAAGAACGTTCTCCACAACCTGCGGGGCGGCGGAGGTTAGGTTCAGCAGTTGGCGGCGCTTGGGGGAGACAACTTCGCCATCCGCTTCGATAGCGACTTCCGCAATCAAAACATCGTCCGCTTCCACGGCGCGGTCTGTGACGCGCTCAATACGGGCGCGTTCATTGCGGATACGGTCAATACGAGCGTCCACCATCTCGTCGTTGACGGCGAATATGGGGCGGTCTACCGTGATACCCGTATACGCGCCCAAATTCACAATGGGTTCGAGGGGAACGGTTATTTTGAACGAGTAGGGCTGTTTGTCTTCAACTTCGGCGGCTTCCACGCTAGGAGCGCGATAAGGCTCTACCCCCGCCTCTGTGAGGGCTTCCTCCCCTAGTTCGCTAACGAGTTTCTCTTTGACGCGCTCTTGAAGACGCGCCTTGTTCACGTACTTCTCCATGAGGGCGCGGGGGGCTTTACCCGGACGAAAACCGGGGACGCTGACATAGCGGCTAAATTCACGATAGACGCTCTCGAAGGCGCGCGCTACCCGCTCCGCAGTTACGTCTATGCTAAACTCTAACGTGCAGGGATTCGACTGCTCGGTCGTGAACTCCATAAAAATGACTTCCTTCAATTGTGAAATAGTGTTGAACGCTCGCCTACTATGGCTAGCGCTACTTAGCGTGTTAAAATACCCTTTTATCCCCTTCGCTGTCAACCGCACAAGGGCAAAAGAGCTCTCTTTCAGGGCGAAACGGAATATATTTTCTCTTAGGCGTAAAAGTTGAGGTTGCCGGAAACTAAAACCACCCCATCCTGATACCTATAGGATTGACGTTTAGACAGACAGGCGACTCCTTTTAGCCATTTTGACTAAGTAGAGAAACCTACCCTTATGGATTCTAACACACTTTCCACGTTTCGGCGCGACTTGTAGGGCTGTTTTTTGAAGAATTATGAACACGGTAGAGTAAGAGTTCAAGGTTACGGGAACTTGGCGCTTAACCTCTCCTAGCCCTCACCCTGCCCTGCGGGCATCCCTCTCCCAATTCGGGAGTAAGGACTTATCCTGTAAGTTGGTCAGGTTCCTGTGGTAGGCTTGTTAAGATAAGGAGAGGAGCCTTTCTGGTTTGAGATTGGGAAGTTTGGCGCGTTCTTCTGGGGTGGTTTGCAGTGTGCATCTTTTTCGCGCCTTTTCGCGTTTTTCGCGGTAGAATCGCATTTCGCATCCCCATTTC
>CAIJLM010000280.1 GCA_903821495.1 uncultured Chthonomonas sp.
CTCCTAGCCCTCACCCCCTGCCCCTTCTCCCAATTCTGGGAGAAGGGGTGAATACACGGATGGCAGTTTGAGATTAGAAGATTGTGCGAGCAACTCCAAGTTTGAGGCTTGGTGCATTTTTTTCGCGTGTTTCGCGTGTTTCGCGGTTTTTACTCCCATGACCCTGAACTCTTGCCACGAAATAGAAGCGGCGCAGGTGAAACATCTAGGAGGTATAATCAGTCTATGATGGAGTAGGCGGGTGAGAGCGAGGGAACATTATTGCAATGATAGAATCTGAATCAGCGCCCGATTTTAGGCGACTACATATCTTGTTTTTGTGCGTACTGCTCCTTTTTGGGGCGATTTCGGCGCGACTCTGGTATCTGCAAGTTGTGAAAAACGAAGAGTTTCTTACGCTTGCCGATAGGCAGCGCACTCGCCTTCTGCGTAGACTTGCCCCCAGAGGCGAGATTGTAGACGCGAAAGAGCGCGTGATTGCCACCAGTCACCCGAACTTCGTTATCTCCGTCGTGCCAGACGAAATCATGAAGTACCCCGGCGCTCTTGACCATCTCGCCCAACTTCTACATCTAGACCCCCAAAAGGTTTCCGACCAGATGGAGGCGGGCAAGAAGACCCCCTCCGACCCTGTTCCACTCCTCGAAGACGCGGACACCGCTACGCTCTCTATCGTTGAAGAGTCGCTTCCCGACCTGCCCGGCGTGTTTATCGGCACGGCTCCCAAACGCTTCTACCAAGACAATACGATATGCTCGCATATCCTGGGCGTAGTCAGCCCAATCTCTCGTGAAAAGTTGGACAAATTAGCTGAAAAGGGCTATCGTCCCGGAGACTACTTGGGAACAATGGGCGTGGAAGCCAGCTACGAAAACGAACTGCGCGGGGTGGATGGCGGGCAGTATGTAGAAGTAGACGTAAAAGGGCGCATGAAACGCGCTCTGGATGAGCGCAAGCCAACTCCCGGTCACACCCTCCAACTCACTGTTGATATGGACTTGCAGAAGGTGGCGAACGACGCTTTACAAGAGCAACTCGCTTATGGGCGGACGGGCGCTGTAGTGGCGCTAGACCCTAACGACGGCGCGGTGCTCGCCCTCGCCACCACCCCAACCTTCGACGCGAACCGATTTCGTGAAGACTTTAGCAAACTGAACAGCGACCCGCTTTCGCCCCTCTACTCTCGCGCCACGCAGACCGCCCGCTCCTGCGGCTCTCCCTTCAAACTCATCACCGCGATGGCAGGGCTAGAGACGCATCAACTCTCCACACGCTCAGGGGACTACTGCCCCGGCTTCATAAAGTTGGGAAATCGCACGTTTCGTTGCGACAAACACTCAGGGCATGGTCAACTCGACTTCTACTCCGCCATCGCCGCCTCCTGCGACGTATTTTTCTACCATGCAGGGATGAAAGTGGGTATTAAAGACCTCTCTACTTGGGCGAAACGCTTTGGGCTAGGCTCGAAAACGGGGATTGACCTCCTCCCCAAGTTTGAATCGTCGGGGCTGGTTCCCACGCCGGAGTGGAAGAAAAAACGCTATAAGAAAAATCCTTGGGTAGAGGGCGATATTGTGAACCTTGCGATTGGGCAGGGCTACCTCACAGCGACCCCGCTTCAACTCGCCGTATTCGTATCCGCCTTAGCGAACGGCGGCGAGGTGCTCGCCCCTCAGCTAGTGCGCGAGATTCGCGATGTCTCCAACGAAAAGCCTATCGTCACGCATAGGCTAGAGAAAAAAGTGCGTATGAATGTCGGGATGTCTCAGGAAAACCGAAATGCGGTAGTTGAGGGAATGCGGCGCGTGGTTCAGGAGCGTGGAACGGGGTCGGGAATTGCGATACCGGGCTTGGTTATTGCGGGTAAGACTGGAACCGCCGAGCGCGTTGAACATCACACCACAGTCAACGATTCGTTTTTTGTCTGCTTCGCGCCCGTTGATAAACCCAAAATCGCGATAGTGGTGATGGTGGAGCGAGGCGGTATGGGGGCTGCGACTGCCGCGCCGATTGCGCGTCGCCTTCTCATGCAGTATTTCCATATCGCGGCAGGACAACAGAACGCGCCTATAACGCGCAGAGCGAACGGTTCGCATACTCGCATAGCGCCGAACGCTTCGAATCAGGAGAAGCCGAAACCGATTCAATCTACCACGCCCTCCGAGCCAGAAGCCGCGCCTACTCCCAATACTGATGACAACGCCGTAGATAAAGAGATGCCTCCCGCCGACCCGCCAACACCCACAGGCGATAACTGATAGGTAGCGCCTAACTCGACTTTAGTCATTTTGAACCTAACTCCCCGCCCTCCTTCCTGCTTCGGGAAGGAGGGCGAGTTAGGTCGCATTGACTAGCCTGAGTAGTTACCCCAAAAAGAGACGAAAGATACCCCTTGACAGAGTGCGCTTTGGGTTGTTATAATAATATCAAAGCGCTTTGTTTTTCAAAGCATGACTAGAATGGGAGCCGTGACCCAGATATGTTATTGCGCGAACCCCGCGAACCCTGCCCCGAAGAAGCCAGCGAGAACCTACGCATCATACGCGAACTGATGGAGCGCTCAACACGCTACTCCACCTTTTCCGGTCTGTCTGGGATTCTGGCGGGAGCCGCCGCAATACTGGGCGCGATACTCACCCACCGTCTGCAACCCGGCGGAAAGATTTTCCTGCTTATCTGGTCTGCTGTCGTAACCTTTGCGCTCACAAACGACTACTTTATCACGAAGCGCAGAGCGCGGGGGGTGGGGAAGCATATCGTCTCGCGCTTAGGTAAGCAGATGGGGCTTGCCAGCGTACCCGGCTTGGGTATGGGCGCATTGATGACTCTGTTTTTCTGGCGACATGGGTTGCTAGACTTTATCTACCCCGTCTGGATGCTCTGTTACGGAATAGCGGTTTTGGCGGTGGGGCTGTTCTCGCAACGCGAGGTCTCCTATCTCGGTTACGCATTCTTGCTTGTCGGAGCGGCTAACCTGCTTCTGTTTCCCGCGCACGGCTTGATTGGCATGGCGCTCTCCTTTGGGGGGCTTCATATTATTTACGGAATAATTATTGGACGGAAAGACCGCATAGAGGCGGAACGAAGGGGGATGGGATTACGATGAACGACACAGAATTAGAGCGTTCGCCTTTTAGACTACCCGCTCTCGAAGCGCTAGAACTAATAGACGAAACTATCCACCAAAAGGTGCGTCTCGGTATATTTTCTACGATTCTCGCTTTGGGAGAGGCGGACTTCAAATACCTCAAAGAGACACTCAGCCTTTCAGACGGGAACCTCAGCACTCACCTCGCCCTCCTCGAAGAGCGGGGCTACATCGCGGCGCATAAAGAGTTTGTTCGCCGCAAACCGCGCACGACATACACCCCTACCGAGATGGGGCGCGAAGCCTTCCAAAAATATCTCGCAACACTCGAACGCATTGTCCGCGCCGCGCAGATTAAAGCGCCGTCCGCCGAATAACGTAAACTATCACAATCAAGAAGGAAAATCTACCCCATGAAACGAACCTATACACAGATGGTACATCACAGGGCGCCTCAATCAAAAGCGCGAACAGGTCAGGAAGCGTCGCGCCGAATCGAAAATGTGTGCGAACGCCTACGGCTCTCCAGTGTGCAGGCGAGCGCGGCTCTCCCAAAACCTCTCCCCTCTCTGCAACGTTCGCCGAGTATGGAGATTCGCCTGTTCGCGCTCTTCACCGATTAGGTTTTCGCCCCTCCCTTGCGAGACAGGCATGACTTCACAACAACAATCCGAACCCGCTCTACAGGCGCTCTCCTACTACCTCAACCGCTCGGACGAAGAGTTGGATTTGAGCCGCGCCGCGCTAATTATCGCGTCGGCGCACTACCCTTCGTTTGTAATGGATGCCTACGTCAAGCAGTTGGCGCAAATGGAGCGCGCGTTGCGTCCACGCCTTCGCTCGGCGAACACTCCCGAACAACAGGTTGCGATGATAAACGCGCACCTCTTTGACGAACTAGGCTTTAAGGGCGATACAGAGGACTATTTCGACCCGCGTAACAGTTTCCTAAACGAAGTTTTAGACCGCAAACGCGGTATTCCCATCACTCTCTCCCTTATCTACCTAGATGTCGCGCAACGCCTCTTTCTACCCATCTTCCCCGTTGGAATGCCCTACCACTTTTTTATGCGCTACGAAACCCCGCAACAGCAGTTCTACATAGACCCGTTCTATGGCGGAGCCATCCTAACCGAAGCGGAGTGTTTTGAGCGTATCTCAGAGATAGCGGGAGAGACTATTCTCTACGACCCCGCCTATGTTCAGGTCACGCCAAAGCGCATATTTCTCTATCGCCTCCTAAACAATCTGAAGAGATACTATCTGGAAAACGACAAACGCCCTCAGGCGGAAAAGGTTCTCAAGCAACTTCTTATTATCTTGCCCGAATCTGTTCCCAACCTGCGAGAACTCGGTAAAATCAACCTCAAAGAACAACGCTATCCAGAGGCGCTAGACTGGTTTCAACGCTACCTTGATGCAGAACCGAACGCACAGGACGCGCCGCATATTGTAGAGGCGATGACGGAAATACACCGCCTCAAGGTAGCGCGAAACTAGGCGTCAGATGTATCTTTGAAAGGAAAAGTTGCACAAAATGAAATGCACTCGGCTCTTCGCTGTCTGCTTGTTCGCCCTGCTTGCACTGAACGCCACTTCTAGTCTCGCTCAAAAACCCGCTACGAACAGCGCAACTTTCGCTACCGCCATTCGCGAAGGCAAACGCCCCCGCCTAACCGTACTCATCTCCATAGACCAGTTTCGCGGCGACTACCTCTATCGCTGGACGAATCTCTTTCTTCCGCCCAAGAAAGGCGCTAAAGTCGGCGGATTTCGCTACCTTATGGAGGCTGGCTCCTATTTTGTGAACGCTCGCCACGACCACTATCCGACCTATACGGGACCCGGTCATGCGGCGCTTCTAACAGGCGCGACTCCCAACCTACACGGCATAGTCTCTAACAACTGGTGGAGCCTGAACCCGAACGCGGACAAACTCAGCAAGGTCAAAAAGTCCCCCTACAACGTCTACTGTGTGGAGGACTATTCCGTGAGCGCCGTAACCTCCGCGCCTTCCAAAGCCAAACCGATGAGTCCCCGCAACCTCCTCTCAACCACCATAGGCGACGAGTTAAAACTCGCGACAAACCTACGCTCAAAGCAGGTCTCTCTCGCTCTGAAAGACCGCGCCGCGATACTATTGGCGGGACACCATCCCGACGTATGCCTCTGGTACGACGAAGAGTCTAAAGGCTGGATAAGCAGTAGCTACTACTGTCCTACAAACCGCCTGCCGGACTGGGTGGAGCGTAGCAACCATCAACAGCGAGAGATTCCTAGAATCTGGAAGTCCGCCCTCCCGCCGGAAGCCTACAAAAACTGCCTACCAGAACCCGGCGCGATAACCCGCGAAGTGAAGGGCTTTGAACACGCGATAGGAGCCGAGAAGGGGCAAATCAAAATCAGCCTCTCTCCTTTCGCGAATGAGTTCGTGATGGAAAGCGCGGAGACGGCGGTCAAGAGCGAGAAACTCGGTCAGAACGATTCTGCGACGGATATGCTCACCATCAACCTCTCCACCAACGACTATGTGGGGCATAAGTTTGGTCCCTATAGCGCGGAGGCGTTGGAAATAACCGTCGAAACAGACAAGGTTTTATCGAAATTCCTAAACTTTTTGAACGCGAGCGTACCCGGCGGACTGAACTCCTGCCTTATCGTTATCACAGGCGACCACGGTGTAGCCCCCATACCGGAGGATGCCCAGGAGCTGGGAATACACGGAGGGCGCATCTTCGCGGAGGAGTTGGTCGTGAAGGTTGAGAAAGCGTTAAACGCCCGGTTTGGCGAACAGAATTGGCTTTCTGATAAGGGAACCTACGAAGAGCCGTACCTGTATCTCAACCCTGACGCGGTGAAAAAGTCTATTGAGACGGGGACTGCAAAGTCGAAGACAGATTGTGAGAGAGTCGCCGCGCAAGCCGCGAGCGAACTCAGAGGAGTATACGCCGCCTATACGCGAACCCAACTCCTAAGCGGGGAGTTTCCCTCTAACGATATTAGCCGCAGAGTCGCAAGCGGGTTCCACACCCGTATATCAGGAGATATACTCGTCGTTCCTGAGCAGGGCTATATCTTCACCGACTCCAAAACAGGAACATCGCATGGAACGCCGTTCGCCTACGATACGCACGTCCCAATTCTGATTTCGGGCTTTGGAGTTCGTTCGGGCGTATGGGCGGAGCGAGTCTCCACTCTGGATATAGCCCCTACTCTTTCGCTACTCCTTGGAGTGGAGTTTCCAAGCGGGTGCGTGGGAAAACCGCTTGTTCCTGCGCTCAAGTAGAGCGTTCGCTAAAAAAATACCCCTCATGGAGAGCAAAGATGTCCTCTCGGAAAAACCCAGTCATAGATTTAAGCCACTCGCGATACGCAAAACTACAGCCTGCCGCCCTCTCCGAAGTCACCCTCAACGACGACTTCTGGCAACCGCGCCGAGTTATCAATCGAGATAAAACTATTCCCGCGCAGTATACGCAGTGCGCTACCACAGGGCGCATTGATAACTTTCGCCGCGCCTCCGGCAAGATGCAGGGAGACTTTCAAGGCATCTTCTTCAACGACTCGGATGTGTATAAGTGGGCGGAGGCGGCTTCATTTTCACTCGCCACAGACCCCGATTCGGAACTAGATAGCCTCCTAGATAGCGTGATACAGGAGATAGCGGACGCACAACAGCCAGACGGCTATTTGAACTCCTACTTTATGTTCGAGCGCGAAAAAGACCGCTACTCCAACCTCAAAGATATGCACGAACTCTACTGCGCCGGACATCTCGTTCAGGCGGCGGTAGCGCACCACCGAGCGACGGGCAAAACCAACTTCCTCAGTATAGCCTGCAAACTTTGCGACCATTTCTACAATGTGTTCGGTCCCGGAAAGCGGGCGGGAACGTGTGGACATGAAGAGCTGGAGATGGCGCTGGTGGAACTCTACCGCGACACGCAGAACGAGAACTACCTCGCTCTCGCCGAGTTGATGATGGATGCGCGGGGTAAGAGACCGGGCATATTCCAGAACAGCGCCTATCATCAAGACCACCTGCCTTTCACAGAACAGACCGACCTTGTGGGTCACGCAGTGCGCCATTTGTACTACTGTTGCGGGGGCGCGGATGTCGCGCTTGAAAAGGACTCAGCGGGCTACGTGAACGCCCTCGAAGCGCTCTGGAAAAGCCTGACAAAGAGGCGGAGTTATATCACGGGGGGCGCGGGTTCGCGCTACGAAGGGGAGTCGTTCGGAAAGGACTACGAACTCCCGAATGACCGCGCCTATACGGAGACCTGCGCCGCTATCGCCAGCGTGATGTGGAACTTCCGTATGCTCCACCTGACAGGCGAAGCGCGATTCGCGGATGTGATGGAGAACACGCTCTACAACGCAGTTCTGCCCGGTATCTCTCTGGATGGCGTGCAGTACTTCTACGAGAACCCCCTTGCAGACAGGGGCGAACATCGCCGGCAGGAGTGGTTCGGGTGCGCCTGTTGCCCTCCGAATGTAGCGCGGCTACTCGCTTCGCTACCGGGCTACTTCTACAGCGTGGCGCAGGATTCGGTCTATATCCACCTCTACGCTACGAGTTCCGCCCGCCTCACAGTGGGGAACGGGACGGAGTTTCGCCTGAGCCAGTCCGCAAACTACCCTTGGGATGGTGTTATCACTCTCACCATTGAACAGGACACGGAGGTAGCGATAACCCTCCGCTCTCGTATTCCGGGCTGGGCGGGTTCTGCGAAAATAGCGGTGAATGGCGGGGAGGCGGAGACGGTTCCGGCGGGGTATGCGGCGCTGACTCGAGTCTGGAAGGCGGGAGACACGGTTCAAATCTCCTTGCCGATGGAGGTTCAGATTTTGGAGGGGCATCCGCAGATACTCGGTAATCGGGGACGCGCCGCCATTCGGCGCGGGGCGCTCATCTACTGTGTGGAGGCTGTGGACAATTCTGGGGTGGATACTTGGGACATCGCGCTTACGAGCGATACGCGCCTCTCACCTGTTCTTGAGCCTAACCTTCTAAATGGGATAGTCGTGTTGAAGGGCGAGGGCGCGCTTCTCGATTCGTCGGGATGGGAGGGGCGACTCTATCGCGCTTACACGCCTTCCGGAGAGACGACTCCCTACACGCTAACCGCCGTTCCGTACTATTCGTGGGCGAACCGCGAGGCGGGCGCGATGCAGGTCTGGTTGCCGATGGCGTAGAGGTTAGCCGACGGCGCGACGCGCCATACACGCCAACTTAACGACTTTTCGCGCCTCCTCGTACAATGATGCAGGGATTTCGGCGCGCTACGACCAATTTGGAGATAGTAGCAGTAGACAGTATCGGGAGGCTTGGCAGTGAGAAATTTTGTGATTACACTCGTGTGTCTTATCGTAGCGGCGCAAGCGAAGGCTCAGAGGTTGAACCTCTCCGCGGCTTCTCCTATCTCTCCCGCGCAAGCCCAAACCTCTACAGAGAACCAAAACTTCTTTGAACAGAAGATACGCCCCCTCCTTGTAAGGCGTTGCCTCTCCTGCCACTCCGAGCAGTCGAAGCCATTGCAGGGCGGACTCCTGCTAGACAGCCGGGAGGGGTGGCGTAAGGGCGGGGCGGGAGGAGCCGTTATTCTGCCCGGAGACCCCGCGAACAGTAGACTCCTTAAAGCCGTGCGTCACGAAGCAGGCGCTCCCGCCATGCCTCCGGGCGAGACGCTACCCGCGAACGAAATCAGCGAGTTGGCGGAATGGATACGGCGCGGCGCGCCCGACCCGCGCGAGAGCAAAGCCTCCGCGCCCAAGTCGCGCAGTCTCTCCGAGCGCCTCAAACACTGGGCTTTTCAGCCTCTCGCGAACGTCGCCATTCCGAAAGTCAATAACTCGGCGTGGAGTCGCAACCCGATAGACAACTTTATCCTCGCGAAACTAGAGGCGAAAGGAGTGAAGCCCTCCCCCGCCGCCGACAAGCGCACGTTACTGCGTCGCCTCTCATTCAACCTTACTGGTTTGCCGCCTACCCCCGCCGAGATGGAGGCGTTTCTCAGCGATAAGTCGCCGAACGCCTACGAGAAGGCGGCGGACAGGCTACTCGCTTCGCCGCAGTACGGAGAGCGGTGGGGGCGGCGGTGGCTGGATGTGGTTCACTATGGCGATACACACGGCTACGACAAGGACAAGCGCCGCGACAACGCTTGGCATTACCGCGACTACGTTATCGCCGCGTTCAACTCGGATAAGCCCTATACGCGCTTCTTGAGAGAGCAGATAGCGGGAGATGTTCTCTATCCAAAAGAGCCGCAAGCCATCGTCGCGACGGGCTTTATTTCGGCGGGTCCTTGGGATTTTGTGGGTAACTTGGAGCTGGCGGAAAACACCGTTGAGAAGGCGAAAACGCGCAATCTTGATAGAGACGATATGGTGGCGAACGCTCTCGCAACCTTTAATAGCGTCACCATTCACTGCGCCCGTTGCCACGACCACAAGTTTGACCCCATTTCGCAGAAAGACTACTACCGTCTGCAAGCCGTATTTGCGGGAGTAGACAGAGGAGACCGCGCTTTTGAGGAGGGCGATGACCCCGCCGCAAGCGCCCCTAGCGCTACAAACGGCTACCACAGCGCGATTTCGCCTACTCCCGACGCGGAGAAGTGGGTGCAGATAGATTTAGGAAGCGAACTGCCGCTCGATAGCCTGCGCCTCCTGCCCGCCCGTCCCGTAGATTTTAAGGATACGCCCGGCTTCGGGTTTCCTGTGCGATTCAAAGTTCAAGCCTCTAATGATGCCGCTTTCCAGAACGCCGTCACGATAGACGACCATACACGCGCCGACTTCCCGAACCCCGCGGATAAGCCCTACACGCTGAACCTATCCGGAGTTCGGGCGCGGTACATTCGCGTTACGGCGACGAAGTTGTGGCTTCGCGCAAACGACTACGTATTCGCGCTTGCGGAGGCGCAGGTCTTCTCAAACAAAAAGAGTGTCGCTCTACACGCGAAAGCGACCGCCCTCGATTCGATTGAGCAGGGGCGTTGGAGCGCGGCGTTCCTAACGGATGGAAACGATAGCCAACACGCCTTCATGCGCCAGACCTACGCCGTTGTCTCTCACGCCCCGCGCCCTATTCATGTTCTTGCGCGGGGAGAGGTAGAGAAGCCGCTGGAGGAGGCGCAGGCGGGGGGCTTGACCTGCATTTCGCGCCTGATAACGACGGACTACTTCGCGCTTTCCGCTCAAGCGGCGGAGGGAGAGCGGAGAGCCGCCCTTGCGAACTGGCTCTCTAGCCCTCAAAACCCGCTGACATGGCGCTCTATTGTTAATCGGGTATGGGAGTATCACTTCGGTAAGGGGATAGTGGATACGCCGAACGATTTCGGCAGGAACGGGGCGCGCCCCACGCATCCTGAACTGCTGGAGTGGTTGGCGCGTTCGTTCCGAGATGGCAAGCAGTCGCTGAAAGCGCTCCACAAGATGATGGTGATGAGCGCAACGTATCGGCAGTCCTCTCAAGAGAGTTCCGCCTACGCCAAACTGGATTCGGACAACCGCACCCTGTGGCGTAGCAACCGGCGGAGGCTGGACGCGGAGGAGATTCGGGACGCAGTTCTCTCTGTGAGCGGGACGCTAAACCTGACGATGGGCGGGGCTGGCTTCGACCTGTTTCGCTTCAAGGACGACCACTCCCCTATCTACGACCATACGGCGATTGATAGAATCAACGACCCGAAAACGTTCCGCAGAACCGTCTACCGCTTTACCGTGCGAAGCGTTCCGAACCCATTTCTGGATAGCCTCGACAGCGCCGACCCGAATACAAGCGTCCCCGTGCGAAACACCACGCTGACCGCCCTGCAATCGCTGGCGCTCCTCAATAATCCGTTTATGGTGAAGCAGTCGGAGTACTGGGCGAACCGCCTTGAGCGAGAGTATCGCTCCCCAAGCGAACAGATTCAACGCGCCTACCTTCTGGCGTTTTCGCGCCCGCCATCGCCTGACGAAACGCGCCTTGCGGTAGCCTATCTACAACGGAATGGCTTGACGAACCTGTGTCGCCTTCTGCTGAATGCGAACGAGTTTGTCTTCGTGGATTGAGACGAAAAGCGGAACTAAAAAAGAAGGAGAGAAAGTTTGACGCACGATATTCGCGTGACGCTGGAGGGGCGACGCTACTCGCGCCAACTCTATGTAGAGGGGCGCGAGGTCAGTTCGCTCGGTATACACAACCTGCAAATGAGAGTTGGGAAGACCGCCGTAAAGATGGGCGGTATCGCAAGCGTAGGCACAGCGCGGGAGGAGAGGGGCAAGGGCTACTCGCGCCTGCTGTTCAACGATAGCATGGAGTGGATGCACAACGAAGGATTCGACTGCTCGCTTCTCTTCGGCATACCCTACTACTACCACAAATTCGGCTACCACACCTGCCTGCCGGAGTGCAGAACCACCATCGCGCTACGCGATACGGAGGCGGCTACGAGTAGCCTGACCAGTCGTCTTTACCAAACCTCCGACCTTCCCGCCGTGCGCCGAATCTATGACAAGATGAGCGCAGGGCGGAGCGGAAGTATTGTGCGGGATGAGAAGAGCCGCTGGTTTCCACATGGCTCTATTCACCTCCGTGACCTGCAAATCTATGTCTTTGAGAGCGCTGATAGGGAGGTTATGGCGTATGTCGCCTACGACTACACCCGCGACTCTTCGCCCCTGCGCCACGAACTCATCAGTACGGAGGTCGGCGCTGTCCACCCCCGCTACTATCACGATATTGTGTATCACGCCGCGCAACGCGCCCACGCTATGCGCCTCGAAAAAGTGACGTTCAACACGCCGCCAACCAGTGATTTCATTACGCTACTGAGCCTCTATGGGGCGGAGCAGAACACCCATTACCCGGCGGTTGCGGAGGGTATGGGGCGCATTATCAACCTGACTTCGTTCTTCACAAAGACGCTTACGGAGTGGACGGAACGCGCCCAGCACTCACGTGAACTATCAGAGAGAGCGTCTCTGCGCCTTGAGACAGATATAGGAGTCATCACGCTACTCTGGCAAGAGGGCGCGGTCACACTGAGCGATACGACTACGGCGGATACAGTAGCGCGTCTACCGCAGTATCGCCTCCTCCAACTCGCGCTTGGCTATTTTGGCGCAGAGAACGCAGGGTTCCTCAGCGACATTGAGATAGAGGGCGACGACACGCTTTTCCGCGCTCTGTTCCCGCGACGGCTCCCCTATCTCTGGATTAGCGACCACTTCTAAGGCACATCATGACTCTACTCCCCGATGGAACATGGGTAGGCGACATCAGCCAAGCGCCGCGAGGATGCAGTCTCGGCAACGAGTCGGCGTTCTTGCGTTGCACCGCGACGGCTGACCTCGACGGAATTTGGCTTGCGGAAAACTCCCGCTGGTATACGGGCGAACTGAGCGTTACGCCGCTTCCCGCTTCGGATTGGACGGTGACTGAAGTTTTCTACTCGCCTACGGAGCAAGGACTATTCTATCAACGGGCGGATGGAGCCGAGATTACAAAAAAAATCGTTCTGGACAGGATAGACCCTGCCGTTAGTATTTGGATGGAAGCAAAACACTTTCCTCCCGACAGCGTTGTCGAATACGCGGTACGTTGGCGAGTAGGCGCGGCATGGAGCGACACGCACCGCCAACAACCACATGGGCAGTTTGAACGACGTTGGAAATTGGCGAATTTACAAGAGTGGCATATCGTCGCGAGTTCAATGGACGCAGAGGAGGAGATACGTCTAGGCTCTTATCCTTTTTTTGAGAATGTAGAGTGGGTCGAGCCAAACCTGTTTACGGCGGAGTGTACGCTACAAACAGATGGTAAAGGCGGTGGAATGGGATGTATCAGCCTCCGTCTGCGTCCGGATAGCGATACTGAAACACCAGATGCCGCACGCCAATTTCTCAACCCGCTTATTCTAAACCATCTCGCGCCCGAAAGCCTCATACCCTACGCGCACAAGTGGGGGCAGGTCTGTAGTTGGCGCGTCTTCCATAAGTACGGCACAGGAGATTGGGGCTTCACGAACGACCCGCCGGGAAACACTATCGTCACGCGAGACTGCGCGTGGTATATGTTTGGCGCGGACTACTTCGCGCCGGAACTCTCCGCAAAACTGCTCGATACCCTCAAACGCCACTGCATCTACCCAAGCGGCAAAGTCGCCGAGTATGTGCGCCTCCAACCCGGAAACGTTACGATAGACGACTCCGGTCTCAACATCAACGACGCGACACCCCTCTTTCTGCTTGGTCTCGCCCACCACCATAGACGGATGTCGGAGCGCGATCAGCCCTACCCGCTTGAAGCGACACAAGCCGATTTCACCCGCGCAAGGTTGTGCGCGGACTGGATACTTCAACAGCGCAATGCAAACGGCTTGGTATGGTGCGACGGCAAAGGCACGAACGTCTGGGGGATTGGCGGGTGGCGTAACATAATACCCGCCTACCGCCTCGCGGGGGAACTCACGGAGTTGAACGCGCTCTGCGTCGCCGCGCTTCGCGCTGTCGCGGGGCTGGCTACGTCCGCAGGAGATTTCGCCGCCGCGACGCGCTACGCCAATTCCGCCGAAGCCCTTAGCGAAGCGATGGCGCAACTGGTAAATCCTGCGACTGGAATGTTCTACCTGAACCGCGACGAAAACGGCGCGAACCCGCAAATCGCCATAGACTGCGCCTTTCCCGCCCTTTTCAATGCGGGACCTCAAGAGGCGCAACGCAAGACCCTCCTGCGCCTGATGGAACCCGATTTTCGCTGTCCTCACGGCGTTCTCACCCTCAGCCGAAACGACAAAGCCTTTCATCCGCGCTACGGTTGGGGGCTGATGGGCGGAAGTTGGTACAATGCAACCGCTTGGGTCGCCGCCGCCCTAGCCCGTTATGACGCGCCCGCCGCATGGGAACTCGCGGAACAGCTCGCAAGTAGCCTCTTTCCGCAAGAGGGGCGGTCTCACGGTGTAAGCGTTCCCGGTCAGTTCCCGGAATGGTACGACCCTGAGCGCGAAGAGAGCGCGGGAATGTCCCTCAGCCCCTGGATGCCCGCTACGTTCGTATGGCTAGTGGAGGAGGGAATTCCCTGGGGAGGCGTTCGTAGTTGACAACTACCGCATTGTGAGGCTACACTAAGACATATTTAACACGCAACTCTCGCCAGATAAGGAATAACTACCGTGTCTCACCGCCTACTAATAGATACTATACTCTCTGAAACCAACTTCGCTGTGACAGGGGTATCTCGTGATAGAGAAAAATATGGCTACAAGGTTTACCAAGCCCTAAAAGCCGCAGGCTACCGCGTCTACCCCGTAAACCCGAACGCCGACACCATAGACGGCGATACCTGCTACCCCTCCCTTGACAGTATTCCCGTCTCTATTGACTGCGTTGTCACCGTAACGCCGCCAGAAGTCACGGAAGAGACCCTCTACATCGCGGGGCGCCTCAAAATTCCTTTCGTGTGGATGCAACCCGGCTCCGAGTCGCTTGCCGCTACCAACAGCGCCCGCGCCTTCTCCATGCAAGCAATCTCAGGGGGCCCCTGTATTATGGTTCTGATAAAACAGCGGCAGTCGAATATGGTCGCGTACTAAACGACAGGGAACCCGCTTTGTCCCATCAAGAACTTCATAACGCCCCCATAGAAGCCGCCGCCCCAAAAGGACGTAGCCTAGACGACTCCCTGCAGTTTATCAAGGGGGTGGGTCCGCAGGTCGCCGAAAAACTCGTCAAGTTGAACCTGCGAAACGTGGGCGACCTCTTGCGCCACTACCCCAAGCGTTGGGAAGACCGCACCCATTTCCGCGATATGTCGGATGTGCGTCCCGGCGAGTTCGTCACCCTCTGTGGAAAAGTGATAGCCGTCTCCACGCGCTACACCCGTCAAAAACTAGCGATAACCGAAGCGCTACTAGATGACGGCGAAGGGGCGGTCAAACTCATCTGGATGAACCAGCCCTATATGGAGAAGACGTTTCGCGCCCTCGCCAGCGCCCAGAAGCAGGTTGTGGTGTATGGGCAGACGAAGCGGGAGGGCTATAGTGGAAGTAGCTACGTTCTGGAGATGCAGAATCCAGAGTGGGAGGAGTTGGGCGAGGACGGCGACACGCTCTCCGCGAACCGAATAACGCCGGTCTACCCCGCTACGGAGGGATTACGGCAGGGACGCTTGCGAAAAATGGTATACTCCACGCTACAAGAGTATACGCAGTACGTAGAGGAGACCCTGCCGCCCAGTATCCTGAGCCAGCACAGACTTATCGGCGTACAGCAGGCTATTCAGAGTATCCACTTCCCGGAATCGGAGAGTGAACGCCAATTAGCGCGAAAGCGACTGGTTTTTGAGGAGTTCTTCACTCTTCAAACGCTACTCGCCTTACGTCGCCGCGCCAACAGCCACGATGTACAAGGAATCTCTTTTTCCGCTACATTAGAGGAATTGCAACAGACGCTGGCGAATATCGTACCATTCACGCTCACCAACGCACAACAACGCGCAATAGCGGAGGTCGCCGCCAACGTTACCAGCGGACGCGCCATGAATCGGCTCGTGCAGGGGGACGTGGGAAGCGGGAAAACGATGGTCGCGCTCGCCGCCCTGCTGATGGCGGTGAAGAGCGGGTATCAGGCGGCGATAATGGCTCCCACCGAGATACTGGCGCAACAGCATGGAATGGTCATGCAACGTCTGTTGGAGCCGCTTGGAATCAACGTAGAGGTCGCGCTTGGAAGCCTGACGCAGAAGCGCAAGAACCAGATGAGAGACCGTATCATCACAGGGCTGGCGAATATCGTAGTCGGAACCCACGCGCTCATACAGGAGGGCGTGGACTTCGCGAAACTAGGGCTGATAGTCATAGACGAACAGCACCGATTTGGGGTATTACAGCGTCAAGCCCTCGCGCTCAAGGGCGTGCGTCCGCACATTCTAGTAATGACAGCGACTCCTATACCGCGCACCCTCACGATGACCCTCTATGGCGACCTCGATGTCTCTGTACTGGACGAACTTCCGCCGGGGCGCAAACCGATAAAGACGCACTGGCGCAATCAGGAGAAGCGAGAGCAGGTCTATCGGGGAACACAGACCCTGCTAGACGAGGGTCGGCAGGTCTACGTCGTCTGTCCGCTCGTTGAGGAGAGCGAAAAACTACAGGCGAAGAGCGCCACGCAACTCGCCGAACAGATAGCGATAGAGGTCTTCCCGCAGTATCGGGTCGGACTGTTGCATGGTCAGATGCGCCCCGACGAAAAAGAGGACGTGATGGCGCAGTTCAAAGCGCACGAACTGGACGTTCTTGTAGCGACGACGGTGATTGAGGTGGGAATAGACGTGCCGAACGCCTCGGTCATTATTATTGAGAACGCGGAGCGTTTTGGTCTCGCGCAGTTGCACCAGTTGCGAGGGCGCGTAGGGCGCGGGGAACACGCCTCTTACTGCATTCTGCTGGCAGACCCCAAGAACGACGATGGACGCGCCCGCATGGAGGTTATGACCGCAACGCAGGACGGTTTTCGCATCTCCGAAGAGGACTTGCGACTGCGGGGTCCCGGCGAGTTTTTCGGAACGCGACAGAGCGGTATCCCCGAATTCTCCATCGCCGACATTTTTAACGATATGGACATTCTCGCGGAGACCCGCGAAGCCGCCTTCCAACTGGTGGAGGCAGACCCGAAACTCACCCGTCCAGAACATCACCCCCTGCGCCGCGCTATTGAAAATATGCGTAGTAAAATAGGGCTGATGAGCGTGAGTTGAATAAGGAAGCAGATGGCGAGAGCGCTGATACCCGGAAGTTTTGACCCCGTTACCAACGGTCACCTCGATATTATCGGGCGCGCCGCGGGTATATACGACAACCTGCTGGTTTCTGTCGGGCGTAACCGCTCGAAGTCGCCCCTCTTTACCCTAGAGGAGCGCATGGAGATTTTACGCGACTCCTGCGCTCAATGGCGCAATGTGCAGATTGGGTCTTTTGAAGGACTTCTGGTGCAATATGCACGCGAGCAAGACGTGAATGTAATTGTCAGGGGTCTTCGCGCTGTTTCCGATTTTGAGTATGAGTTTCAGATGGCGCAACTCAACCGTCACTTAACCCGCGAAGTCGAAACGGTGTTTATGATGACGGGAACAGAGTACGCCTACCTTAGTTCGAGTATTGTGAAAGAGATTGCCCGCCTCGGCGGCTCCGTGAAAGGACTCGTTCCAGAAGATGTCGAAACCCGATTACGACAAAAAGTCCAACCCGATTGATAACAAAGCCCTTAACAACAGCCCTGTTGATAACGATAATGGATTGAATACGGCGCAAGCCAGTACGCCTCCCTATGTCACCCCTACGCATGGCGGGGTGGATGTTCTGCAACTGCTTAACGAACTGGAGGAGCTAGGAGGAAACGCCCGCAAGATATTTGGGAGCGTTTACTATGGCTTCGATGAGGAAAAACACCGCGACACCCTCATGAAGATTCGAGCCAATCTTCCGGTTCAGATAAAGCAAGCCTCGAAAACCTTGCAGGAATCCAAACTCAAAGCGGAAGAGACTAAGAAATTAGCGACTACCGACCTAGAGAGCGCCCGTAGCGAAGCCTCCCGCCTCAAGCAAGACGCGGACAAGAGGGCTGAGACGGCGTTGCGTCGCGCTGAAGAGGATGCGGAGAGTATTCTCGCCTCTGCGCGTGAACGCGCCGCGCTGATGGTCTCCGATACGGAGATTATTCAACGCGCGCAAATTGAGGCGCAAGAGATACTGCAACGCGCTCATGCGGAGGCGCAGTCTGTTCAACAGGGCGCAAGCGACTACGCTTATGAGGTTCTATCGAATCTGGAAGGGGCGCTGGGCAAGGCGATGACCGTTGTTGGCAATGGTCGCGCCGCACTCGAACAACCCGCTTCCAGACGCTAGATACCCGTCGGTTACGTAGGAGTAGTAAGCGTTCTTTCACGCCTTTTCCTCTAAAAAAGGAGCGTGAGGGAGAGCGCGTATCTTCACGTCTCCTGAAAGACCTTTTTACAAGAGAAATAGAACAAAATGAGATTAGACCTTTCCGAAATTCTGCTCCATGTCGGCAAAAACGTTCCCTACGACATGAACGAACCCGCCCTTGTGGACGAAGACATTGAGTGCGTAGAACCCATCGTAGGGCGCTTGGTATTTACCAACGCCGGCTCCACCCTCCTCATCAAAGGCAAAGCGGACACAAGCCTCTACCTCTCGTGTAGCCGTTGCGCCGACTACTTCTCCTCCCCCGTCAGCCTAGACATAGACGAGCAGTTTGAAATGCAGTTCTCTGGCGGAGGGCTACGGCAGGCGCAACAGGTAGATATTCTTGAGGACGACGAAAATCCCATCGCCGCGAAGATATTTCAGGGGCCCATTTTCGACCTGACGGAGTTATTGCGACAGTATCTGCTGGTGGAAGCCCCCACCCGTCCCATTCCGCCCTGCGATAACGAAGGGCGCTGTCAACAGTGCCACCTTCTGCCGGAGGAGGTTCTCGCGCCCTATCAAGACACCGAAAAACCAGAGGAAGCCGCCGCGAACTCGCCTTTTTCGCGCCTTGCAGAACTTCTTCACGAGGAAGAGGCGGAGTAGTCGCTATAGGGAGCATTTTATGGCTAGAGCGTATGATAATCCAAAGCGTAAGTTGAAGGCGCTGGGTAACGTTGATGCAAATCAACTGGAAAGTCTTGCCCAAAAAGTTACCTATGGCGGCAACCCTGCACACAAAAGCCATCGTGGCGACTTCGGACTAACGCCTCCTAGCGCCGCAGACCCGCGTAAGACGCTTTGCGACGGCGTGCAAATATTTAGACATAAGGT
Organism: uncultured Chthonomonas sp.; assembly: GCA_903821495.1. Taxonomy (GTDB): domain Bacteria; phylum Armatimonadota; class Chthonomonadetes; order Chthonomonadales; family Chthonomonadaceae; genus CAIJLM01. The sequence continues at coordinate 18,904 of CAIJLM010000280.1, forward strand.
CGCCTTGTCCCTACTAAGAGAGGGAGTAAGGCGTGGGTGTATCAGCGAACAGGCGGATAATGGCTGGCCAAAGCATATCTGGGCTGTAGCGGAAGACGGTACGCCTGTGGAGGCGAAACTTGACAACATAGAGAAAGGTAATTATCATGGGTATCCACTACAAAAGAAAGATTCTTTCCGGGAATCTATCCTCGAAAGGTGGAATGCGTAATGCCTTTTGAACTATCAATAGAAAATTGGCTGTCTACTAACTATGATACGGACGAAATTCGTCATACTACAGGGGCGCTTCGCATAGAGTTGAATGGCTCGATTCTGACTCGTGTGTATGACAGATGGACTAAAACAGTTCGGGATGAGGCGTTGCTCTCCGCCTACCCGCTCGCGCTCTGGTTCGCCTCGTCTTGGTGGCGACTACTTTGGGAATCATGCCCAAAAGAACCAGACACAGAATGGCGTATGGCGCATGAGATGGCTTCTGTTGGCGATGGGTATATTTGGCCTCAAATATCATTTGATTCTGATTGTGAAAAAGTGAATGTTCGCTGTTTTCAAAGCGAAGAGAGTCCTATTGAACCTATCCAGTACCTTACGAACTTTCACAACTCCATTACTATTACTGAATTTGAGAGTGTAGTGGAGTCATTCATAAACTCAACTATCGCTCGCCTAGACGCTATGAAGGTAGCGACAACGACGCTACACCATTTATGGCAAGAGGTTCAAGCGGAACGAAGAGACAAAGAATCCGTTCTCTATCGTCAGATAGAAGCGCAGATAGGCTTTGAGCCTGATGAAGCCCCTGAAGATTTGGTGAACACTCTTCTCCAACTTGCCAAGCGGACAGGCGAGGAGACGATAAGGGAAATCGCGACAGTATGTTCTGGACACGACGCGGAATCCGCGTTGCAAAATGTGATTGATATAGCGCAGTTGGCGGGTGTAGAAGGAGAGATACCCTCGGTAAATATCCCGCCAAACGAGAGAGAGCGTTTATCAACTCTTCCACCCTGGTCGCGTGGTTATAGGCTTGCTCAAATAGCCCGTACATCCTGGAACAGGCAAGAGCATAGCGACTACGCCCTGTCCAGTTTACTCGGCATCTCTAAAGACTTCTTTACGGAGAGTGTGCGCTCTTCTCTACCCGTTGGGTTAGCGGTGCGATACCCAGACACGGAAAAAGTGAGAATTGTATGTCAAAAGAGACACCCTCACGCTCGGCGCTTTGAAGCCACTCGCCTTTTAGCGGACTCCGTTATTAGCAAGGACAGTTGGCTAATCTCTACAGATACCTTTACGGCGCGCCAGAAGGTGCAACGCGCTTTCGCCGCCGAGTTTCTCTGCCCTATCGCCGAACTGCAAGAGTTTCTTAACGACGACTTTTCCGATGATTCTTTGGAGGGCGCAGGGGAGTATTTCGGGGTCTCGCCCAAAACGGTAGAGTGGCATTTAATCAATCACAAAGCGATACCCTACCCCTCTGCGCCTTGAAAAGCGTGGTTCGCAGTTTTACGCCCCAAAATTAGCCTTGCCAATTCGCGAAAAAAGGGGTACAATCATTCGGCTTAAAACAATTTCAAAAGGCATAATTTCGATGCCTTTTCGAGGTCTTCCATAGAAAGGTACTTGGGCAATGCCGAATCCTAAACGTCGCCATTCCAACCAACGCACGCGCAAGCGTCGCACGCACTATAAACTCACCCACACACCCGCCATCTTCGCCAGCACGGAGACTCCCGGCGAGTTCGCGGTCATGCATCAGGTAGACCGAAGCACCGGGCGCTATCGTGGTCGCCAAGTGTTCGCGCTTCCCGCCCAAACCGAAGAGGGCGCATAGCCCATTATCGCGAGGCAGGGTGTGAACATGAGAATTGCCGTAGACGCGATGGGCGGGGACATGGGGCCCCTAGAAGTAGTAAAGGGCGTTCTGGAAGCCGCAAAGCAGTCCAGAACGCACTTCCTTCTTGTGGGCGACAAAAACACCCTCTCGCCAGAGGTTCATAAGGCGGGACTGAGCAATGTCGAAGTCATCCCTGCGACTCAGGTCATAGAGATGACCGAACAGCCCGTCGTCGCCTTCAAAAAGAAGCCCGACTCCTCCCTCGTCGTCGCTACCCGCCTCGTGAAGCAGGGGGAAGCCTCTGCGGTAGTCTCCATCGGCAATACGGGCGCGGCGATGGCTGTCGCTCTCCTCACGCTTGGGCGCATCAAAGGCATTGACCGCCCCGCTATCGCCACTATCCTCCCCTCGCATACAGGTCTGGCGGTTATGCTCGACTC
>CAIJLM010000281.1 GCA_903821495.1 uncultured Chthonomonas sp.
AAGACTCCTCTCCTTGCGAAGGAGAGGCGGGGTGAGGTATAGCGCATCATGCAACTCAACTTAGGGGTGGCGAAAAGAGTCGTCGCCGCGCCGTTTCAGATAGCGAAAGCCGAGCGCGTGGAGACGGGAGCGTGGGAATCGGGACGCGCTCTCCGCTATACAATAGGCTGGTTCGACTACTCCGCGACAGATGCCCCCGAGCCTGAAATCGAGGGCGAACAGGGCGCAGGAAGCGAAAACGCCGCGCCGCTCTCCGACTTCGCCGACCTTATGCGCCGCCTCGCTGTCGTTCTGCAACCCCCTATCGAGACGATGGAGAGCCTCTCCGGAACCACCCTCGAATGGTCAGCGCCCCTCTTCCCCTATCAGCGCGAAGGCGTTAAAACGCTTCTGGCGCGTCGCGCCCTCCTACTGGCGGACAGCATGGGGCTAGGCAAGACCGTGCAAGCGATAGCCGCGCTCCGTATCCTGTTTCAGCGCGAAGAGATAACCTCCGCGCTTATCGTCTGCCCCCTGCCCTTGATGACGCAGTGGCGGCGCGAGTTCGCGTACTGGGCGAAAGAGTTGCGCGTGATTCCCGTGCAGGGCGACTCCGTTGAGCGCGGACGCTTATGGCAGTTGCCCGCGCACGTCAAACTGGTGAGTTATGAAACGCTGCGCGGAGATGTGATAGAGGTGCGCGACAGCCCCGCTCTCCGCAAGACTTGGGGCGTGGTAGTTTTAGACGAGGCTTCACGTATCAAGAACCGACACGCCGCCCTCTCCATCGCCTGTAAGCGCCTGCCCCGTGAACGCCGCTGGATATTGACGGGCACGCCTTTTGAAAACAGCATCGAAGATGTCGCCTCCCTCCTCGAATTTCTCCTCTCGGAGCCGGACGCGCCTTCTCTATTCCTCTCTCCTCCTGAGATAGTGGAACAGCTCCACGCCCATCAGTTGCGGCGGTGCAAAGAGGATGTACTACCGGAACTTCCGCCAAAAACTATCCACGATATTGTTTTGGAACTTCCGCCCAAGCAACGGGAGGCATACAACCGCGCCGAGCGGGAGGGGATTATCCAACTGACGAGCGGGGCAGGTTCCGTCACGATTCTACACATTCTGGAACTGATTACGCGCCTCAAGCAACTCTGCAATTTCGACCCCGCAAGCGGCGAATCGGCGAAACTAGCGGATATTCGAGAGCGTATGGGAGAGATTGCGAAGGAGGGGCAACGCGCCCTCGTCTTCTCGCAGTTCACCGATTCGATGTTTGGGGTAGAACGCGCTATGGACTATCTGAAGGCGTTTCAGCCCCTCGCGTTTACGGGGAAGATGTCCGCTTCGCAACGCGCCGATACTATAGAGCGGTTTCGCGGAACGCCCAAGCACAAAGCGCTCCTACTCTCCCTGAAAGCGGGGGCGCAAGGGCTGAATTTGCAGACCGCCTCCTACGTGTTTCACCTTGACCGCTGGTGGAACCCCGCGATAGAAGAGCAGGCGGATAGCCGCGTGCATCGTATCGGGCAGACCTATCCGGTGACTATCTACCGCTACATCTGCGCGAACACGATTGAGGAGCGGATAGACGCGACGCTCAAAGAGAAGCGAAAAGCGTTTCAGGAGGTGGTGGAGGATGTCAGCCTCGACCCCGCGACGCTGACCGAGAGAGAGTTCTTCGATTTGTTCGGCTTGGGGCGGAGGTTCGCCCTCACAACCCCCCCAGATGAGCGGCGCTTTCACTCGCTGGACGAAGCGCAAGCCATGCCTCCTTGACAGGTTGGCTCACCGCGCTGTCGGGTTCGTATAAGAGGAGTTTCTGATACGCCTCAATATATTCGCTTCGGAGCCTGTGAAAAAGATGAAGGAAATGCCGCAAAAACCCGATACAATCTAAGACGACTATCTCAATACCGCCTGTCTTCTCATAAAGACTGGCGGCGTACTCTTTAACTTTGTTGTCAATGGCTTCTGTAGTGATAAAAATGTAGTTGTGGATTTTCTTTTCGACAATTTTTGTGAGAGCGATGTCTATATCACCGTGAGTAACCTCTTTCATCTTCATTTCATAACCAGTCACAACCTCCTCGCTGGTACCAAGCGTTACCTCAATGTCGCCTATCGCCCCTGTCTGTTTATCTGCCGCATTGTGTTCATAAAGAGGACGTATACTCTCTCCAATGCGTTGTCCTGCCACTCTGTATGCGGCGGCTACAATTAGAACAGGTAGGCGGCTAGTTCCTTTCATCTGTAGATGCTGTTCTACGAGTGCGACAATGGCTTCCGCCGAAAGCGGTATCACCCCCTTAGTCGCTTGCAAGTTGGCGAGCATAGTAGCCATATTACGCGCCTTTTCCTCTTTTATCACGAGAAGTCGCCGCACCGTCTCTGCAAGTAAATCCTCGGCGGAAACCGCGCCTTGCTGAACATCTACAAGAAGTTGGATTGCGGCTTGATAGAGAGCGGGTGGACGACCAACAAGGTTTGTTTGAAGGGTCAGCGGTTCGCTGATATTTCGGAAGGCAGGGGTGAGGAAAGCGGTGGTCGGATTGCATGGGAGGCTGTGTAGGGCGATAAAAGGACTCAAGTACCTCTCATCGTAGGTACGCCCTGAATAACTGTCCACCCCGCCTATCTCGGTGTAGGGTTTGCCTATATCCCGCGTACTGTCGAAGGCTTTGGCAAGTGAACACGCCAACACAAGCCGAACCACAGCGCGGTTGGATAGGTTCCTACTGATAAGTTCAATACGCGCCTCTATCGCCTCAGAGGTAATTAGAGAAGTTCCAAGAGAGTCGTTTGCTCGCTGGAAGGCGTTCTCAAGGATGCTTTGGGGAGTCGGCATGACTTGTCCTTTTGAATCTCATAGTTCGTCCATATTACCTCTGTACGGAGCGTCTTCACAGAGTGGCACATCTTCTCTGGAGCCTCCGTGCAGAACCAATCGCTGTAGAGTTCCTCCATTAGGCGGCAGTGGTAGCCAGATAGCGCCGCCCTGCCTTCCACACGATGCAAAACCTTTGCGAGATCCCTATGCTGGTCATCCGTCATTTCGTGAGAATAGGCTTTTGAATCGCCCCTGCTGTCGTGAGGGTAGGGCGGGTCGCAATAGAAGAGTGTTTCAGGCGAGTCATACCGCTTTATCACCTCTATCGCGGGAGCGTTTTCTATCTGAACTCGCAGTAGACGTTGCGCTATCTCTGATAAGTCTTCCACGCTACCTAACCATCGGGACACCGCTCCCGCCATCCCTGCGCGGCTCGTCAGTTTGCAGTGCGCCCATCTACCGCTACTAGCGGTTTGGGCAAGCCCTGTACGTACCTGTCGCGCTCTTACAAAGAACCGTCGCGCTCTCTCTAATTCGCTCACATTATCAAGAGGCTCATTGCACGCAATCGCCAACTCTTCTCGCGAAAAGGGCGTGAGACCTATCGCCTCCATCAGTTCGTCTTTGCTCTTACGCAGAACACGAAAAAAATTAACGAGATCGCTGTCTAAGTCGTTGTAGGTTTCAACAGGGGAGGGATTACGGTTTAGAATGACAGAGGCGGAACCTCCAAACACATCACAGAAGTGAACCGTTTCCGGTAAGAGCGGCAAAAGCCAATCAAGATGACTGTACTTCCCGCCATACCAACCAAATGCGATATGTTTGCCCATAGCACGTTTCCTCACCCGCTCTATATTACTTGGTTCAACCACCCTTAGTATACTCAAGAAGGCTGTCATCAGCAAGCGGGAATTTGCACCCCTATCCCTTAAGCCCGCTCACGCGCAGATACCGCGCATACGCCGCATTCCACTCGTCGGCGCTACCTTGCGGGGCGTAGGTTATCAGTTCAAACGAGCGGCGCACCACCTCTCGCGCCTCCTCTAGCGACCCGATAAGCCCGCAACCATACGCCTGCATCAGCACGTTTCCAATCGCAGTCGCCTCTACGGGGCCCGCAACCACCCTTCGCCCTGTAGCGTCGGCGGTCAGTTGGCAAAGCAGACGGTTCTGCGTTCCTCCCCCAACAATGTGAATGGTTTCGATACGCGCCCCCCGGAACTCCTCCATACGCTCCAACACCCACCGATACTTCAAGGCGAGGCTTTCGAGACAGGTTCGCACCGTCGCGCCTACTGTTTCGGGGGGCGTTTGCCCCGTCTGTTGGCAGAACTTCGCGATTTCCGCAACCATATCCGTCGGCGAGAGGAAGGGCGCGGCATCCGGCTCGATGACTGCGCCAAAGGCGGGCGCTTCGGCGGCTTGCGCGGTCAGGTCGGCGTAGGAGTACTCCGTCCCCTTTCGCGCCCAAGAGCGGCGGCACTCCTGTACCAGCCACAGCCCCATAATGTTCTTGAGGAGGCGCACCGTTCCAAACGCTCCGCCCTCGTTGGTCACGTTGGCGGCGGCGGTCTGCGCGGAGATGCGCGGCTCTTTTGTCTCAATCCCCATCAGCGACCACGTTCCGCTACTAATATAGGCGTAGTCCGCCGTCTCTGCGGGTACAGAGACTATCGCCGAGCCTGTGTCGTGTTCGGCGGGCGCGATGACCTTTATCGCCCCGCAACCCGCCGCCTCTGCAATGTCCGCCCTCAAGGTTCCCACAACGCTACCCGTCGAAACGATGTCGGTGAGAATGGAGGCGGGGAGTTGGAAGCGGGAGAGAAGCTCAGAATCCCATGTTCGGCGGAAGGGGTCTATCATCTGAGAGGTGCTTGCGATGCTGTATTCGGTGGTCTTCTCGCCTGTGAAGAAGAAGTTGAGCAGGTCGGGAATCATCAGGAGAGTTTTCGCGTTCTCCAGTAGGGGCGAATTTTGCCGTTGTAGGGCTAGGAGTTGGAAGAGGGTATTGAACTGCATGAACTGGATGCCTGTACGGGCGAACAGTTCGGCTTTTGGCACGGTCTGAAAGGCGACATCCATAATGCCGTCGTTGGCGTGGTCGCGGTAGTGACGGGGGTTGCCAAGCAAGACATCGCCGCGTCCTAGCAGTCCAAAGTCCACGCCCCACGTATCTATGCCGATAGCTGCAATCTCTTTGCCATACGTAGAGACGGCGATACCCAAGCCTTTTTTAAGCTCGGAGAAGAGGCGGAGTATGTCCCAGTGGAGGGTGTCTTGTATCCTTACCGAGCCGTTTGCAAAGCGATGCACGTCTTCCAAACGAAGCCGTTCTCCGTCAAATGCGCCAATCAGTCCGCGTCCGCTCTCCGCTCCGATGTCGAACGCAAGAAATTTCTTTTCCGCCATACTCGCCAGTTTCTCCTCAATCAGAATAGTTCTACTTAGGAGAGGTGATTCGAGAAAGGGGCTTCAATTCCCTCTCTCGCAAGAGTTAAGGGGTAAGTAATCCTCGCTTATTTTTTACTGAGGGATGTCCGCAGGTTAAAATCTTCCCTAGTCTTTCGCGAAAGTAGATGTATCGCCCCCAGAATCCCTTCCGCCTTAGTCGCCCCTCCCCCAAGTCAATAGTGGCGAAGCGCCTCCTCTGACCACTTTGCAGGCAAGTCCTTCTTCCAGAATTGGGAGAAGGACGGGATGAGGGCGGAAAGTGTTTGCTGACAAAGGCTATCTCTTCTCAATGGGCGCGACTATCTCCAGAATGTCGCCTATCGTACAGTGAGCCTCCACCGAATGCCGGAGGCGACGCTCGACGTGAATCTCATATTGATTCCGTCGCCCCATGCGTTGGCGCGTAATTACGCCAGCCTCTTCCAAATCGGCGATGATGCGTTGTACAGCTCGCTCGGTGATACCTACGAGGATAGCGATGTCCCGCAGGCGAGCGAGCGGGTCGCGTGCAAGGCAGATAAGGACGTGTGAGTGGTTGGTAAGAAATGTCCAGGCGGGTGTGGAAGGAACAGAGGCGTTATCAATTTCGTACACGTTAAAAAACTCCTCACAAAACATGAAATATAATTCGTGTTTTATGTATCATGATTTTATTTTCGTGGTATACTATTCGCGGTAACCACTTCATTATATCTTACCGCGAAAGGAACCTTTTTTCAATGAGCAAAACAGCGATTACAGTCGCGTACGGCGATGGCATTGGTCCTGAGATCATGCACGCTACACTTCATGTTCTTCAGGAGGCTGGCGCTCAATTGGATATTGATCCTATTGAGATAGGACAGAGTGTCTATGCACGTGGAGTCTCTTCAGGAATCGAGCCAGAAGCCTGGGATTCGCTGAGGCGCACGCGCATCTTCCTTAAAGCGCCGATAACGACCCCGCAGGGCGGGGGCTTCAAAAGCCTGAATGTGACGATCCGCAAGAGCTTGGGGCTGTATGCGAATGTGCGCCCATGCGTGGCGTATGCGCCCTTTGTACGAACCAGACATCCGCAGATGGATGTGGTTATCGTTCGAGAAAATGAGGAAGATTTGTATGCGGGCATAGAGCACCGACAGACCGATGAAGTTATGCAGTGCCTCAAGCTCATATCGCGCCCTGGTTGCGAGAAAATTGTGCGTTACGCCTTTGAATATGCCAGAGCGAACGGGCGTAAAAAAGTCACCTGCTTCACCAAAGACAACATTATGAAGTTGACGGATGGACTTTTCCACAAAGTCTTTGACGAGATTGCCGTAGGCTACCCGGACATTCAGCGCGAACACTTGATTGTGGATATTGGCGCCGCGAAACTCGCCGATACCCCGGAGGCGTTCGATGTAATAGTCACCCCTAACCTGTATGGAGATATTCTCTCCGATGTTGCGGCGCAGATAGCCGGTTCTGTCGGCATGGCTGGATCTGCCAACATTGGGGAGCATGGGGCGATGTTCGAGGCGATACATGGCTCCGCGCCTTCGATTGCAGGGCAGAATATCGCTAACCCATCGGGGCTACTATTAGCCGCCGTTATGATGCTGGCGCACATCGGGCAGGGAGAGGTTGCGACGCGCATTCATAACGCCTGGCTATGCGCCATTGAGGAGGGCGTACATACACCGGATATCTTCACCGAGGGCTTCAGTTCGGTTACGGCGGGCACACGCGAATTTGCAGAGGCTGTCGTCGCCAGGCTAGGAAGCGAGCCGCGCACGCTACAACCGGTCAGCTACGCCAGTACGAAAAAAGGGATAGAAATGGGAACCTTGGTAACACGCCGACCTGCCGCAAAAAAAGATCTCGTTGGGGTGGATGTGTTCCTTCACTGGCGCGACGGCTCTCCCGATGACCTCGGCGCAAGGCTATCGCTCGCCAGCGCCGAAAAACTTGGATTGACCATGATAACCAATCGCGGGGTGAAGGTGTGGCCCAATGGGTTGCCAGAGACTTTCTGCACCGACCACTGGCGGTGTCGATTTCTGGGGAAGGGCGATGCGATAGGGCATTCCGATATTATCGGCTTGCTACAACGGATAGAGGCTCTGAATCTAGATTTTATCAAGTGCGAGAATCTGTGCAATTTCGATGGTGAGCCTGGTTTCGCTCTGGGGCAAGGGCAGTAGAGCATCAAACACTGCCAGAGTTCCTAAAAAAGCCTCTTCCTGAAAGGGATACCTTTCAGGGAGAGGCTAAGTGGCGTGAAGCCTGCCTACTTGTTCTCTAGTTTCTCCACCGGGAAGGGCGGATGTTTGGGCTTCTTGGGCGCGTTCTTTTTGAGTTGTTCGCGGATATAGGCGATAGCGCGTTCCAACTGCGGGTCTGCGCCGTCGAGCATCTTATCAGGAGTGTTGTCAATCTCCATGTCGGGGTCTATACCGTGATTCTCCGCTATCCACTTGCCGTCTTGCGGCGACCACAAGCCAAACTGCGGCGCGGTGACTCCTCCGCCGTCCATAAGCGGTATCCCGCCGTTAATACCCACCAGTCCGCCCCATGTTCGCTTACCAATAATGGGGCCCACGCCCGCTTTGCGGAAGAAGTAGGGGAGAGCGTCGCCGCCCGAACCCGACCACTCGTTGGCGAGCATTACTTTGGGCCCCTCAATAATAGCGGTAGGCGATTTGAAGTCCGCTCCATAGCGAGGAGTCGCAATACTGAGTAGCTTTCGGTTTAGTTTCTCCACGAAGAAATCGGGAATAAAGCCGCCGCTATTGAAACGCTCATCTACAATAAGCGCGTCTTTATCCAGTAGAGCGTAGAAGGCTTTCCCAAACTCGGTAATACCGCCCTGCGCCGTGTCGGGAACGTGAATATAGCCTACGCGCCCCCCAAAGGCTATCTCGATTTTCTGACGGTTGGTATCTACCCAGTCGGCGTAGCGTAGCGTGTCCTCGTTCGCGATAGGACGTACTGTCACCTCACGCGCCCCATCGGGAGAGGGCTTGCTGTTTACCTTGAGGACAACCGCTTTATCGGCGGTGTTCTCGAAGAAAGCGTAAGGCTCTACGCTCGTCGTGACGGGCTTCCCATCTACCGCAATCAGATACTCGCCCTCTTTCACATTGATACCGGGTTCACGCAAGGGAGAGCGTCGGGCGGTATCCCAGTTCTCTCCCTTATATATCTTTTTGAAGCGATAGAAGCCGTTCGCCTCCTCAAAATCTACCCCCAGCAGACCTCCGTTCACCTGCGGGGTCTGAGGCGGTTCACCGGGAGATACGTAGGCGTGCGAGGTGTTAAGCTCCCCAATCAACTCGCCTAAGAGATAGGAGAGGTCGTCCCGGTGCGCGACGCTCGGAATCAGTTTGCGGTATCGCTCTCCAACCGCTTTCCAGTCTAACCCGCGCATATTGGGGTCGTAATACAGGTCGCGCTCCTGCCTCCACGCCTCATTGAAAATCTGTAGCCACTCGGCGCGAGGGTCTACTTTCGCCTCTAGTTGGAGGTTCAGTTTTCCCGCTCCCGGCTGTTGATTGGGGGTAGGGTCGATAATGCCGTAGAGGTTTCCGGGCGCATTGTAGATGATTTTTGCGCCTGCGGCGTTGGTGTCGTAGTTGGCTATGCCTGCCATTATCGTCGCTACCTGTTTCGAGGCGACGCTGAACTGTAGGAGTGTTCCGTTGTTCATAAAGTAGACGCTACCCGTTCCTGCACTCAGATTCTGGTAGTTACCGGGAGGCGTGGGAAGCGCGATAATACGGTCTGCCAACCCTTCAATATCTACCTTCATTGCGGGAGTTGCAGGCGGCGTTACAGGAGCGGCAGGCTTCGGCGCATCCGCTTTAGGCGCGTCGGGCTTGGGCTTCTCTTCCTCTTTAGGCTTCTCTTCGTCGCTGTCCGGAGTGAGAGGCGAGAGCGTGTCGTTTTGCAGAGTGAGAGCGAATACCTGCGCCGTGTTTTGGAAATTGATACCGGGTTCGGGACCGGGTAGGTGCGGAACAAAACTTCTATCCGAGATAAAATAGAGGTACTTTCCGTTCAAATCGAAGGCGGGTTCGCGGTCATTAAAAC
>CAIJLM010000282.1 GCA_903821495.1 uncultured Chthonomonas sp.
AAAGTGGGGTTGTCGGCGCTTGTTGATACTGCTAATACATGGTCGGATGCCGCAATCAACCTCCTTCCGATGTACCGAGTGTCTTATCTGGAAGCATTGCTAGGCTTCATGTATCAGGCGCACCCTGAACTAACAACGTTCAGTGGAACCACACACGCAACCGTCCTCAAGCAGTTTCAAGATTTGGATGTACGCACGTTGCGCCATAACCGCGTGCTACTCGCCGAACGTCACTGGCAAAACCTGCCTACAATGCAGGGCGAAGGAGGGGCGGGAACGTTAAGGCACGAGTTTGAAAAAAAGTCGCGTCACTTTCCGCTTCGTAAACTGATGAGCGAATCAGGACGCGCCATACAGGCGATTAAACCTGTCTTTATGATGAGTCCCCTCTCCGTAGCCACCTACCTGCCTTCTGGTCTAGTCTCTTTTGACCTAGTTGTTTTTGATGAGGCTAGTCAGGTTAAGCCAGTAGACGCTTTTGGGGCGCTTCTTCGCGCAAAACAGGCGACGGTTGTTGGCGACAGTCACCAACTCCCTCCAACCAGTTTCTTTGATAAGTTGAACGCAATAGATGATGGTGCATCCGTGAGCGAAACTGAGGATATGGAGAGCGTTCTAGGTCTTTTCGTGGGGCAGGGCGCGCCCCAACGTATGCTGAAATGGCACTATCGAAGCCGGCATGAATCGCTGATTGCCGTCTCCAATCAAGAGATATACGAAAATCGGCTTATCATTTTCCCAAGCCCAGATACCTTACGAGAGCGATACGGTCTTGTCTATCATTACCTCCCTAAGACTGTTTATGACAGAGGAGGAAGCGGAACCAATCGGCTTGAAGCGAAAGCCGTAGCAGAGGCGGCGATAGACCATGCGCGCCTACAACTGACGAAACCACTAAACCAGCGGCTTACGCTAGGAGTAGCGGCTTTTAGCATGGGGCAGATGCAAGCCATTCTCGACCAGTTAGAAGTTCTAAGACGCTCAAACCCTGACTGTGAACCCTTCTTCAACACAGGAGGGCAGGAGCCATTTTTCGTTAAGAACCTAGAGAATGTCCAAGGCGATGAGCGCGATATTATCTATATCAGCGTAGGATATGGGCGTGACGCGGCTGGAAAAGTGGCGATGACCTTTGGTCCTATAAACAACCAAAATGGAGAGCGGAGGCTAAACGTTCTTATCACTCGCGCCCGACTTAGGTGCGAGGTATTCACCAATCTGACATCGGACGATATTGACTCGGAACGCACAAAGGCGCGAGGCGTAGTTGTTTTGAAGCAGTTTCTACACTACGCGCAAACAGGCTTTCTCTCCGCATCGCTTCCGTCGGGACGCGAACCAGACTCGCCCTTCGAGAGAGAAGTCCTGACAGTATTGCGCTCTCTAGGGTATAACGTGACTCCGCAGGTTGGGTGCGCTGGCTATTTTATTGACATCGCCGTTAAAGACCCAAAACATCCGGGCAGATATATTCTGGGTATTGAGTGTGACGGCGCAACCTACCACAGCGCCCGTTCCGCTCGCGATAGAGATAGGCTACGCGAAGGCGTACTAAATAGCATGGGCTGGAAACTCCACCGTATATGGAGTACGGATTGGGTGCATCGTTACTCTCAAGAGGTGCAGAGGCTTCACGAAGCGGTAAAAGTAGCCCTAGAGGAAGCGGCGAGAGAGCGGGAGGCTTTAGATTCTCAACAGCCGCCAGACGAGATGATACCCACGACTGCGCCCCAAAGCGTAGAGCCGCTAGAGGAGGCAGTCGCCATCGCCAGAACGTCTACAGAGCGTCCCATTCTGACCGTGCCCCTCTACGAAAAGATAGACCTTCCGCGTGTTTACGCCCGTGACATCTACGCACAGCCTATCTCTTCTATCGCTCAACTTGTCGTAGCGGTGGTCGAAAAAGAGAGTCCCGTGTCCATTGCACTTGTCGCTAGGCGAATCGCGGAAGCATTTGATTTGAGTAGCGTTACCGAAAAGTATATACGGTTTATTCGAGCGGGAGCGGCGGAGGCGGAGCGTCTTCAAAAAATACGAATAAGCGGCGAGTTCCTCTGGTCAAGGACGATGGAAGAGCCTTCGCCTCGCAATCGCGCCAATCTTGATAACCGTGAACGACAAATTGAAACTATCGCGCCGGAAGAGATAGCGGCGGCGGTAAGTAGGGTTGTTGCAGAGGCGTATGGTATGCCTTTCGGAGATATTGC
>CAIJLM010000283.1 GCA_903821495.1 uncultured Chthonomonas sp.
AAAATGGGCGGCGCCGGGCTGGCAGGACATCAATAAGGACGGTAAAGTAGAGATTTGGGAGAACTGGAAGGCGGTCTCGAACTCGCAGGTCAGCGTAATTAAGGTTGACCTACTCACCGTAGACCGAGACCCGAATACGAAAGAGATTCTCTACGACCAGACGACAGGACTTCCGAGCGGTATGGGTACGCTTATCTCCTTCGAGCCTGCCCACGTACAGAACGACCCCATGGTTCCCGGAACCGTAGACAATGCGGGGAACGAGTCGCCAAACAGCGCCGCGGTCACATTTAGCCCCGAACACGCGAACTGGTCGAACCCCTTCCAGATACAGGTCTATCGCCCGATACGTCAGAACGGCGGGGAGGGGGGAGTACCTTGGAACACAAGCCGATGCGCTACAGCCGGACGGGAACGGGAATCTGAACTACTATCAGTTGCTATCGCCGACCAAAATAGTGCGTATCACTGTGCCGCCGGGAAACGACCCGCCGCAAAACCTAAACGCTTTGACGGATGTGGGACCTCAACCTGACCCGACAACAGGCGCATGGTTGAACACAAATCCTGAGTACGCTTTCTCGGTAGACCCCAAAACAGGGCTACTCAACTTCGGGTTCTCTCAAGGAGTTCTCGACCACGACTCGGCAGGTCAGCCTCTTCCGTCGCGCTATAGTCCAGTAGACATCAATAACGGAATGACCAGTACGATTGGAAAGCGCTATCTGCGGCTTGATGTTCTGCTCAACACGACGTGGAATGGAGTTGCGCTCAACCCCGCCTCCGCTCTTTCACCGATAGGGCAGTTGGGAAATCCGGGGCGCTTTAACCCTGACCTTACGCTTCCTGAGCAGTACGCTAGAGTGCGAGTTATTCCGGGAACCGAGCGCGTCTATGGACCCGACCAACGCCCCGGACCCAACTACGGACACCGAACGCAGTACACGCGAGTCTCTTCAACAGCGGGAGTAGTCGGACTGAACGAGTATAAGATACTCTACGACGATGTTCCCAACGCGAAAGCCGCGGTCAATGGAACGCCTATCACTATCGATAACCCTCCCGCCAACGTGCGGCTAGGATACATTGAGTTCAATAGCCAGCCGGACACCACCGACCCGACGGCTCCAAACGCGACGAATGGGCCCAACAGCCTACCGCTGAACAAAACTGATAACACAGGGGCGCTAACGCTCATCGCCGACCCGGTGGAGGTCTACTACAACTTCCAGATGAACAACGTGCGCGACGTGGTTAAGGGCGACTACCTGACCCGCGAACAGATGAACATCAAGATAGATATGCGCCTCTACGACCCGCGCTCCGCCCGTCCGCAAAGTACGCGCCTCGTAACTAAGGTAAATGTACGGAACCTTCCGCACTAATATGGCATCTAAGTAAGGGACGGCGTTGAGGTTTAGGCGGAGGTTGAAAACCCCCGCCTACAAAGGGCGCCCGTCTTCCAGACGGAGGTTTGCGCGTCTGAAAGACGCTTGCTTTACCCAGACGGGGGTTTTCAACCTCCGTCTCTAGGGGTTAAGCCGTTAGTGTATCCATATCCAGTTTACTCCTGCTAATTTTGCGTAGGAGAACTCTCTTTTGAGGGAGTATTGTGTAAAAATGTCTGAACAAATTTGGCGGGCAAAGCCACTCGGCGG
>CAIJLM010000284.1 GCA_903821495.1 uncultured Chthonomonas sp.
CCAACTGCGCCCCGTGACCTTCCGCTACAAAACCGCCGACGCGAAGGGCGCTCACCCAGTGCAGTATGGGCTTATCGCGGAAGAGGTGGCGAAAGTCTTCCCCGACCTCGTGCAGTACGACAAGGCTGGAAAACCCTTCACCGTCTATTATCACCTACTCACCCCCATGCTTCTGAACCAGATGCAAAAGGAACACGCCTCTCACAAGGCGGAAGTCGCGGTGTTGAAGTCGGAAAACGCTACCATAAAGGCGAAATTGGCTTCTTTAGAGCAGGCTCAGGCGGAACAGAAGAGACTACTCTCTCAACTGGCGGCGTATGTCCAGAGCGGTAAGAAAAGCGCAACTCCCGAAAAAGTGAACTTCGTACAACATTAGAACGTCATGGAGACGTAAAACACGGGGTGGCGCTATTAGGAGCGCCACCCCGCGGTTTTCTACCAGTCCCCCCCGTTAACGTTCTTAATCGGCTACCAGTCGTGTACGCTACCGTCGGCGCGGCGCGTCATCGGCAGGTAGTTTCTATCGTAGGGGTACTTTTTCGCCGCCTCTTCGTCCACATCCGTTCCCAATCCGGGAGCGTCTGTCACGCGGAGGTAGCCGTCCTTGAAGGTCGGCGCGCCCGGCAAAACTTCGTTCACGATGTCGGGGAAGAAGACCATCTCCTGCACCCCGAAGTTGGGCACTGCGAGGTCGAGATGCACGTTCGCGGCGTGGGTAGGGGGCGCTATGTCGCCGGGTCCATGCCAAGCCGTCTGAACCGAGTAACACTCCGCCACAGCCGCAATCTTCTTCGCTTCGGTAATGCCCCCGATATGCCCCAAGTCGCACCGAATAAAATCTATCAACTGCTCTGTGATGAGTGGCAAGCACTCATACTTCGTATGGAACAGTTCGCCCATAGCGATAGGAGTCGTGGAGTGCTGACGAATCAGGCGGAAACTCTCCTTGTGTTCCGGGCGCAAGGGGTCTTCCAGAAAGAAGAGACGGTAGGGTTCGAGGTCTTTCGCCAGTCGCGCCGCCTGTATAGGCGTGAGGCGCTCGTGTACATCGTGAAATAGCTCTACATCCCACCCAATTTTATCGCGAAGATGCGCGAATAGTTTCGGTATCGCGTGGAGGTAGGGCGTAGGCTCCCATCTCTCTACGTAGGGCATTGCGCCGCCATCTCCCCAGCCCCCGCCATCTGCGCCGAGTTCGTCCTGCCAAGGAGTTCCGGAGTTCTTCCAACTCGCAAGGGAGGCTTCGCCCGCGCCCCCTACCCCATACGTCCCAACCGTGCCGGGAACCGCCACCTGCGCCCGCACTACTTTGAAGCCCATCGCAATTTTTTCAAGGACGCTATCCTCCACCTCTACCACGTCTCGCCCGCCCGCATGGGTATACCCCAGAGCGCCGATACGGGTCTTTCCGCCTAGTAGGGAGTAGACGGGAAGCCCAGCGCGTTTGCCTTTGATGTCCCACAAGGCGGTGTCTATTCCTGCAAGGGCGGTCATCAGAACAGGACCGCCGCGCCAGTAGGTTCCCCGAAACAGAGACTGCCATATATCCTCAACGCTGTCTGGGTCGCGCCCTATGAGCAGAGGGGCGATATGGTGTTCGAGGGCGGCGGCGACGCTGAGTTCGCGCCCGTTCAAGGTTGCGTCGCCAACGCCGTACAGTCCCGGCGTGTCCGTCATAATTTTCACGATGACATAGTTTCTACCGGGACAGGTGACGATAACGCGCACTTCGGTGATTTTCATAGAAAAGTTGACTCCCTAAACGTTCTGTATCTGCGCCTGAAAGAACTCGGCGGCGGCGCGAAGGTTCGCTTTGCGCTCTTCGTTGGAGTATTTCCCCAGCGACTCGTCTTCGAGGCAGAGGTCGCGGTCGTAGCCCGCTTTTTTGAGGGCTTGAAAGTAGCGCGTGTGGTCAATGTCGCCCTCATGGATAGGGCTAACATACTTCCCGTACTCGTAGCCCATTTCGCGCTGAACCTCCCGCAACTCCGGCGGGTACTGAATGTTTTTGATGTGCGTGTGCTTCACAAACGGGGCGAACCGCTCAAAAATCTCGTAGGTGCGGGAGAGGGGCCAGCCGCGCCAGTAGAAGTTGCCAGAATCGAGGGTGAGACCGAGGCGGTCAGAGCCAACCCTCTCCAAAAGCCCTGCCAGGAACTCAGGGTCGTTGCCCTGAAAGCCGTGATTCTCAATTCCAAACTCCACGCCCGTCGCGGCTGAACCCGCAAGTATCCTCTGAATCATGTCGGCGACGAGTTTCTGCCGCGCCTCAAGGGGTAGGTCTTTTTCGCCGTGCATTATCGCATCTATTCGGATAGCGGGAACGCCTAACTTCTGCGCGGCTTCGGCAGTGCGAACCGCCCACGCTACCTCAAAATCCTTGTCGTCCGCGTTGAAGTCGTTGCCCATGCAGAGCGCGGCGATTCGTATACCCCGCTCCTGAATCTGCGCCTGCAAGGTAGCGAACTCGGCGGGGTCTGTGAGGCTTAGGCGGGTTTTATCGCCAATGGGAACGAGGGCGGGAACGGTGTCGTCGCGGTGGACGAAGAGTTCAACGGCTCCAATACCGAGGTCTTTCAAACCCTCCGCCAAACAGGTGTAGCCCGCCGCGAAAACAACGTCGTCGCGAATGGAAATATACATTACAAACTCTCCTTGAAATTAG
>CAIJLM010000285.1 GCA_903821495.1 uncultured Chthonomonas sp.
AACTAAAGTATACGGCAAGCCATCTATTTCAAAGATATAGTAGGCTACAATTTGAGATGGTACGCTGGGATGGTTTCCTTTCGAATTCATCTATTCGCGTCTTCGTATCAATCAGGCAGGTGTTTCAGTATCAAATTCAGTGGTATGCTTGAATTGAGCGTCCGAACGGAGATGACCAATATCACCATACGTATGGCGACAGCAAGCGAAAATCAAGAGAAACTGTTGCACTTAACCGAGTTTCAGGAGGTTGTCGAAGAAAACTTCTCACACCATTGGGGAATTGATAGTGGCAGGATGGCGATTGAATGTGACGAGGGCGTATTCTTTATTTGGTCGGAAGTGATGTGGTTCACATGGTATGACAGCCTTGAGGAGATGGAAACTGCGATACAGGAGGAACTCAATATATGGGGCATGGGGCGAAACTATGTGATTGAAGACTAGCGCTCGCTTGTTTATGGCGCGTACCGTTGCGCCTCTAGGTCGCGGCGGACAAAGCTTGGCGCAATGTGATGTGGGCTGGAGCCGTTCGACTATCCGTTTTGGTATACTGATTTTGCGGTATAGGATAGCTTCCAACTCCTGTTAGTAACAAGGTTTTGGAGACTATCCTAAATACCGCTTTTTGATAAGTACGCTACCTGTCCGCCCCTGAACCCGAAGCGGAAAGGGGACGGGGGTAGACTGCATTGCCAGATTGAGTAGCTACACCTCCGGTTTAGCTAAGATGAATCACCGAGCGAATCACGTTGCCCGTCTCCATCTCATGGAAAGCGTCCTCCACGTCGTTTAGCGTGATAACGCGAGTCACCATGCTGTCGAGGTCGAGTTTCTTTTGCAGGTAGAGTTGAGCGAGAAGCGGGAAGTCGTAGGAGGGTAGCGTATCTCCCGCATGACAGACGCGCAGACACGCCTTGTTCCAGTAGACCCCGGTATCCATATCGGAGAGGTCGAGGTTGACGGAAGCGTTATCCGCAGGGAGACCGATGTGAGTAGCCGTACCCGCATAAGCCAGCATTTTAACCGCTTGCTCAATACAGATAGGTAGCCCCACCGCCTCGTAAGCGAAATCCACGCCCACGCCGTCCGCCAGTTCGCGCACTGCAGCCACTGGGTCTACCTCTCTTGAATTGACGACGTGAGTCGCGCCGAAGTCTTTCGCCCACTGAAGTTTGACGGGGTTGACATCTACAGCGATGATTTTGTTCGCGTGCGCCAACTTAGCGCCCTGAATCACGCTCAAGCCGACGCCGCCGCACCCAATAACCGCAACGTTTGCGCCCGCAAAAACCGGAGCGGTGTTGAACGTCGCGCCCACGCCCGTCACCACGCCGCACGCGATGAGGCAGGCTCTATCCAGAGGCATATCGGCGGGCATCTTGATAGCGGCTTTGCTGTGAACCACTGTGTGCGTCGCGAAGGTTCCACAACGCAGCACCTGCGTACAGGTAGCGCCGTCCTTTTTGCGCTTGATACGTAGTTTGGGGCGGAGCGCCATCCAGCAACGGCGGGGGTCGCCACGCCGACACGCAGGGCACTGTTCGCACGGGGCGCGATAGGCGATAACCACCGGGTCGCCGGGAACTAGATGCGTCACGCCCTCGCCCACCTGCTCCACATATCCCGCGCCCTCGTGTCCCAGCACTATCGGGAAGCTCAAACCTAGCCCGTTCATGTGCTTAAAGTGCAGGTCGGTATGACAGACCCCGCTTGCAACCACCCGAATCAACACCTCGCCGGGACCGGGAGCGTCGATTTCAATATCTTCCACCGAAACGGGTTGCCCCGGCTCTAAAAGCAGAGCCGCGCGCCCTAGCGTCGTAGCCATAGTAAGATGTCTCCTTTTTGAGAGAGTGTGTGTCGCCCTATAGAGGGTTCTCGTTGGGAAGATTCGCACAGAGAGGCGCATTTTCCTGCATGAAGGGGGCGTGTGTTGCCAGAAATACCGCGAGAGTTTTTGGTAAGCGAAGAGAGGCTCAACTTTTTAGCGGCGAGACTAAGAAAATCTACCCAAAGGAAAAATGTTCAGGTATACTAATAGGTAGCGTGATAACGTAACAATCCTACTTCGTAACCGCATTGGTGTGAAAGGAAAGAGACTCTTGGCTCAAGTTAATCTCAAACCGGGCGACAACCTCGATAGCGCCCTTCGCAAATTTAAGAAGATGACCATGGAGAGCGGCATTCTCAAGGACTTCCGCGCCCATGAGCACTATGAAAAACCTAGCGATAAGCGCCGCAGGGAAGCCGCCGCTCGTCTTCGCAAAATTCAGAGGGCGAAACGTCAAGCGGAAGCCCGCGAAAACCGCTAACCCGCAGTATCTTTTTGAAAAGAGGCTCGCCCCCAAATTTGGGGCGAGCCTCTTTTGCTTGTGGAAGCCTGAATTATGAAAATTCCCTACCCTGAAGACGACGAAGATATAGAGGCGGTGAAGCGGCATTTTCAAGTCCGCGAAGACCATCTTAGTACTCTACGCCCCATACTGCCGCCTCATGTTATCGCGATTGGCGAAGAGTACGGAACGGAGGACGGTCTCATTGTTAAAGTCAGCCGTAGCCGTAGCGGAAAAGACCTGACTCTCGCCCTGCGTTGTTGTGGAATGGAGGGGTGTTTCGACTGGATACTGACCTACAAAGACGCGGAGATAACCCCCGATGACGAGAGGACGCTGGCGCGATTGGCGCGAAGCGTGATGATAGGGAAAGGCAATCACGATGCCGACCTCGCACGCCATGAACTGGACATTACGGAAGATGGCAGGATAGAGCATCGGTTAGAATTTCATGTTTTCATGCGCGGGTGCGCGGAGTTCGCCGTTCGGTGTAGCGATATTCTCGTAAGGAAAATACCTAAGCCTGACCGCGAACTCCCCCGCCTAAAAGAGCGTTTCCCCGGAGGGCTTCCCACTGAGTACGGGCGTTTTCCCAACGAGTGGAGCCGTTGACTCCTCTGTTTGCGCTATCTCCCTACCGTCCAAGCGGACGAAAGCGCCGCTCTACGCCGAGGCGGGCTTGGTGATAGGAACCGGAACATAAGACCCTATCAGCCGCCCCGAAGGAATCTCGTAGAGCCGTACCAGACCGTCGAAGCCCCCCGTCGCAAGCGTTTTCCCGTCTGGGTGGAAGGCGAGCGTGTGTATCGTCCCCTTATGCCCTGTTAAGGTCAACAGAGGCTTGCCGCCGATAGTGGGCTTATCGGGCTTCGCCTCGCCTCCGTTATCCGTGCGAAACACATAGACCGCGCTTCCCTCGCCGCCCGCCGCGAACAGCGTTCCATCTTTGCTGAATACGAGGGTGTTTATCTGAAACGAGAGCGAGTCGTAGGAGCGTAGAAGGTTGTGGTCTTCCTGATTCATAGTGCGCGGCGTGGAGCGGAACACCTGATAGAGTCGAACGATACCGTCGTCTCCGCCCACAAGAACCTGCTCGGCTTTGGGGTGATGCGCCATAGCGCGGAAAGAGGAGGTGTGCGTGTTTATGTCGTCTACAAACGAGCCATTCTCTGCGATAACCAGTTTGATAGCCCTATCGCGCCCAGTAGAGAGGATTTGCTTGTTATCCGTCGCCCAAGTCGTCGCGAAAGTCCAGTCGCTATGATTGTCGAACTTGAGTTTTACTTTGCCATCGGGAACGGAGATAACACGCACCGCGCTATCCGCGCCGCCGCACCCTAACGACTTGCCGTCGGGCGAGAAGGAGGCTCCGAACAGCGAATCGGGCGCGACCTCCGCCGCCTTCAAAAGAGTGTTGGTCGTCGTATCCCAAAACTGAACCTCTCCAAAGCGCGCGGGAGAGCCTCCGACCACCCCCATCGTTTTACCGTCTGGGGAGTAGGCTATAGATTCGATTCTGTCGGATTTTCCAACGAGGCGGGCGATAATTCCTGTCATGTTCGCCTTATGCAGTATCACTTCGCGATAGCCCGACACGGCAAGGGCGCTACCATCGGGCGAGTAGACGAGCGCAGTGATGACGGGAGGCACTCGGTAGACGGAGGGAGCGGGCGGAGTCTGAGCGTAGAGCGGGCGAAGTAGGCTTGCGCCCGATACCGCGCCCGTAACGCCCAAGATAAATTGACGACGTTTCATAGTCATTGGGACAACCTCAGCAGGATTTTGTGTCATTATAGCCATGTTTTGGCGCAAGGTCAAGGCAATCGCGGAAAATGGGCGATAAATAGCTCAGGGCGTTGTGGTTCCGTTAATATAGAACATCTAGGACTCCTTTAGGCTTTTCTTAGCGCCCACCCCCTCAACACGCTCCTCCTGATTCCAAGCCCGCTCATCAGCCCCAACGCCAGAGCGCATAGGTAAGGGAGAAGCCAGCCTCCGCGAATGTAGAGCGTGCGCCCGCTCTCTCTACCCGCCCGCACATCTATATATCCAGACGCCGCGCTTTTGATACGAGCGACCTCCCGCCCCGTCGGGGCGACGAGCGAAGTCCCTCCCGCCACGTCTGAACGCGCTAGCCACCTCCCGCACTCTATAGCCCGCATCTGAAACATTAGGCGGTGTTGCACTCTCTGCAAGGCGCTCCACTCCTCCGGATCCATGTTCGGAACAAGAAAGACCTCCGCGCCATCCTGCGTAAGGCGACGCGCCACATCGGGATAGTCCATGTCGAAGCAGATAGCGACTCCCAACCTTCCCAGCGGGGTGGGGATACTACGCGCCTCTGTTCCCGCTATCCCATCCTGAATAAAGTGGACGATGTGGTTCTTGACGTGCCTTCCTATCAGCCTTCCCGTCGGGTCTAAGAGATACGCTGTGTTCCAAAAGCGCTTTTCGTCCTCTGCGTTCGGCTGGTCTTTCCCTCCAAAGAGAAAGTAACTCCGCGACTCTTTCGCAAGGCTCTGCAACTGTCCCCACAGCTCCGTGTTGCGAATAGGGTCTTCCATGAGGCTGTATTCGGGCCAGACAATGATGTCCAGAGGCGCGGCGGATTTGGAGCGGGAGAGGGCGATGAGGTCGTCGGTAAAGGGAGGCATTCCCTGAACCAGTCGCACATTGAGGGGACGCTGAGGAGTTGGAATCGGGCGCGGCATATAGAGCGAGAGCGCCCAGACGGGTAGAAACCACGCCACGCGCTGACGCAGATTCAGGCTGTTCGGCGCGGAGGCGAGCCAAGCCCCCGCCATCATTACGCCAAACGAAAGCCCGTAACAGCCGAGCAGGGAAGCCCCGTAAGCGAGGCGGGGCGCGTGCACAAGAGCGTAGCCCAGCCCCATCCACCCAAACTTGAGGACGAATACCTCCGAACGATACCACTCTACCGCCGTCCAGACTACAGGCGCGAGAATCCAGAGCGGTATTTCGGGGAGCGTTCGCTTCAACCAGACCGTAAGCGCAGAGAATAGGGCGACGAACGCGGCAAGGATGAGGCAGAGCGAAATCGCGCCCGCCCCAAAGAGACTCGCAAGCCAGAAGAGAGTCCCTCCGAAATAGACGCACCCGCACGCTATTCCAACCATAACGCCCTGACGAACAGAGAGACCGTTCAACCCGCGAAGCAGGAGAGCGACGGCGAAAGGAAGACATATCGGGAGGCGATAGGGAGGAAAACTGAGCGCGAAGAGAAGCCCCGCATTCAGAGCGAGTCCCAAGTTTTTCGCGGGAGTGTAGAACGACGAGGTTCGGATGCCATCAAAGCGCATAGAATCTACCCTTTTCGGGCGCGTATCTTCTGAACAATCTCCGCGAAGACCTCAACGGCGGTATCTATCTCTGGTTCGGTGGTATGCCGCCCCAGCGTAAAGCGAATCCCTCCTGCGTTCAACGCCTCCGTCAAGCCAATCGCCTTGAGAACGTGGGATGGCTCAATGGAACCCGAAGAGCAGGCGGCTCCGCTCGAAGCGGCGATACCCTTACGGTCAAGGTTCATCAGGAGGGTTGCGCCCTCAACGCCCTCCACAGAGATATGGACGTTGTTAGGAAGGCGATATGTAGGGTGTCCATTCAGGCGTAAGCCTTCAATTCTCTCTTGCAGGCGTGAAATCATTCTCTCTCGTAGCCCTAATATCCGCTCGCTATCCCCTTCGCGGCGCTCTTTCGCCAGTTGCGCCGCCTTTCCAAAGCCGACGAGAGCGGGAACGTTCTCGGTTCCGGCTCGCTTCTCGCGCTCCTGCGCTCCGCCGTGCAGAGTGGGCGAGACCTTCGTTCCCTGCCTAATATAGAGCGCCCCCGCCCCTTTGGAGCCATAGAGCTTGTGGGCGCTAAAGGTGAGGAGGTCGCAGTCTAGCGCCTGCACATCCAGCGGGAGAAGCCCCGCCGTCTGTACCGCGTCGGTGTGGAGTTTCGCGCCACGCTCATGGACGATACGCGCAATATCGGCTATCTCCTGCACGGTTCCTATCTCGTTGTTGGCGTGCATTACGGAGACGAGCATGGTTTTGTCGGTGATGGCGGCGCGAATATCGTCGGGAGAGACGCGCCCAGACGAATCTACAGGAACGAGCGTTACGCTATAGCCCATCTTCTCCAAAAAGTGGGCGGAGTGTAGGACGGCGTGATGCTCTATTGTCGTCGTGACGAGGTGGTTGCGTTCAGTGGGCGCGGCGAGAAGGGTTCCAATTATCGCGAGGTTATCCGATTCGGTTCCGCTCCCCGTGAAGTAGAGGTCGGCGTAGTCCGCCCCGATAAGTTCGGCGACGCGCTCTCGCGCCAAGTCGAGAGCCGCCCGCGCCGTTCGTCCGAGCAGGTGGATGCTAGAGGGGTTTCCTGCGGAGAGTTCGCCCTGCAAAAAAGGAAGCATCGCCTCCACGACCTGCGGGTCTGTTGGCGTGGTGGCGGCGTAATCTAGGTAGAGTGTTTTGTTTGGCGCGGGCATAAGAGTATCCTTGCGTGGCGGACGCTATAGAAGGTTAGTGTATCCCAAAACGTGGCGGGGCGCAAGGCGAGGAGCCTTTTTGTAGTGAAACAGCAGGCGCGATGCCTACTTCATACTGACTTTATACAGAGAATCGTCGCGGATATACGAGACGGCGGAACTATCAGGGAGCCACCGTAGCGCCTGAATGGAAAGTTGGTTCGTCCCTCTCCATAGTAGTTTCGCGTCTGTTCCATCGGACTTGCTTATCCAAATCACGCTCACATAGTTAAAATTTGGGGGCTGGTAGTTTGTAATGCTCCAGGCAATCCGTGTTCTGTCGGGAGAGAGGCAGTTATCAAATACGTGATAGTCCTGCGGTAGAGCGACAGGATTCGTCTGAACTAGAGCGAGCTTTCCGCCCGCCTTTCCTAACACGCCAACCCGCGTCTCGCCCGTCTGCGTGGAGTAGGAAACGACTAAGCCATTCCGGCTGTTGTATCCCAACTCCCTCACATGATGTAAATCTTTCCCGTCAACGCTCTTCCAATTCTCAATAACGGCGCTTTGGCGAGGAAATGTGAACACAAGGGTCTCGGCAGGAGGAGTCTCCTGAGCGACGACTTGCAGAGGAGCGAAGAGGCGACACAAAAAGAGAGCCAGTAGTGTTATGTGGGTGACGCGGCGCGGAGTAGGGAACATAGACGAACCTCCTCTTGCTGTTTTAAGAAAATCGAGCGCTATATTCAGACTATGTTGCGCCTTATAAATCATTGGTCGCCTATTTCATCATAAAGGTTCAGGGCATTGGGGTACAAACAACCGTTCACAAACTTGGCGCAAACCCTAGATAACGCGGAAGGCAGGAGCGCCTTCTTCCTCTGCATCCGCCTGCAAATCTCTTCCGCCAACAAAATAACCGCAACCGCCTCTAGGAGCCACAAGGCTAACCAAGGTTCCATCATGTGAAATGGCTTGCAGTCCCCAGTACGGACTGTGTTGAAGCGAGGCTAGTAAATCCTTCAAAGCGGGGTTCCAGTAGTGACGCGCTATTTGCGATGTCTTACTTCGCATCAGCCCCAAAAATCCGCGCCACGTCCCCTCATACTTCTCCAGGCTACGCGCCTCTACACTCCACAGTCGCGCCGAATCGTCGTCGTAGAGGGCGGAGATGTGTTTCCCATCTGGTGTGAAGGAGAGGGCTTCTACATCGGGTATTCGCCCAATCAGGGTTTGGAGGAGTTTTCCAGTCTCTGCGTCATGGATAAGGATAGAGTGGTCGCTACCTGCACTCGCTAGTTTACACGAATCGCTGGTGAAGGCGAGAGTCCGAACCCAACTTAAATGACAACGCTTTTTCCACAACAGGCGAGCGTCTGAGACGCTATAGACCACCGCAACGCCATCCTCTGTTCCGATGGCAAGAAGGCGACCATCAGGGGAGAGAGCACCATTGAACTGAACAGGGTATCTAAAAGGGTATTTGTGAATCTCTTGAAGCAGTTCTCCAGTTTCGGCATCCCATATTGCAGAGCCACGGTATCCCAACGCTACCAGACGTTCATGAGAGGGCGACCCTATCCATAAGAGTTCTGCG
>CAIJLM010000286.1 GCA_903821495.1 uncultured Chthonomonas sp.
CGTAGTTTGTCTACATACTTTTACCGGAAACTAAAGTTGAAAAGCGAACGTGCATTTTTTGTTGAAATTGATTCCGAAACAAGGAGGAAACGGACGCAGAATTCTCGTATGTTAAAAAGTCTTTTATGGTATTATTAAGAACTATACTGGTTGAACAGACCAGAAGTTAAAAGCGAGGCTAAAAGACCTCGCAATGAGTTGCGTTTCTCTTAGATAACATGGCAAGGTAACGGGATGGAGGATTTTATTATGCAAAGGGTTTCAATCTTCGTTGATGGCGCGAATATGTACTATGCACAAAAGAAATTGGGCTGGTTCATCGACTTTCGGAAGGTTTTGCAGTTTTTTGGGCGCGACCAAGGGTGCGTCATATCAGAAGCCTACTACTACACAGGCGCAGATATACAGGCGAAACACCGCGACAACGCCTTCCACGAATACTTAATGTATTCGGGGTACACCGTGCGTACCAAAGCCATAAAGCAGATGGTGGACGACACCACGGGCGAAATTGTGGAGAAAGCCAACCTCGACATTGAGTTGGTGATAGATATGTTCAACACGGTGCAACTTTTCGATACCTGCATCCTGATGAGCGGGGATAGCGACTTTGAGCGCGCCCTCGAACTGGTGCGAAGCAAAGGCAAAAAAATCGCCGTCGTCGCCCATCCTGAGATGACCTCGCGGGAACTTCGCAATGTGGCGGGGCGTAACTTCTACGACATTCGCGAACTGGACAGGGTGGTTTCGAGAACTGACCGCGCACCTGACCTGAACGCCGACCCCACAGGAGACACTCTGGAGCAGTCTATCCCCACGATTACTCCGGTAGCCTCCGCCCCCGTCGCATGGCGAAGCGGGAGCGTGGAGCCAGTGACCTCTCAGCGAACCTATCGCTACTAATACAGCCTGTAAGGGCGTAAGAGTTCAGGGTTGGGCTTCTTCACATAACCTCACCCAACCTCTCCTTCGCAAAGGAGAGGAGCCTTTGTGGTTTGATATTAGAAGCCTGTGCGAGTGGTTCCAAGTTTGGGGCTTGGTGCATTTTTTTCGCGTGTTTCGCGTGTTTCGCGGTTTTTACTCCCATAACCCTGAACTCTTACGTAAGGGCGACCTTTGAACGAGGCGAAGATGTATGGACGGATTTAGTGTCCGAGAAGCGCGGCGTAGCGACCTTACTGCGATTGGCGAACTCTGGTACGAACTGATGACCCTACATCGTCGCCTCGATTCGCGTTTTCAGTACTCCCAAGAGGGTATTTCTGAATATGTACGCCACACCCAACGCATGATGAAGACCCGCGATGCGCGGGTTCTTGTTGTGGAGAGGGAAGCGACGGGGCAGGTGGTGGGCTACTTGACGGGCGAGTTACAACCTCGCGTACACGGAGCGATTCGGGGAGTGTACGGGTTTGTCTCCGACGTATTTATTCGTGAGGAGTGTCGTCGTCACGGCGTTGGGCAAGCCCTCTTCGCCGAGATAAAACGCTGGTTCGTTCTGCGGGGCGCAACCTCGGTTCAACTCTATGTCTCCGTCGCCAATGAGGACTCCCAAGCCTTCTGGAGAGCGATGGGGCTGGAACCCTACCTCACTCTCCTCCATGTAGATTTGTAGAAAACTCCCTAGGCGAGAGTGTATCCTCCATCCGCAACGAGGGTGGAGCCTGTCACCCATTTCGCGGCGGGAGAGAGCAGATAGGCGACTGCATAAGCGACATCTTCCGGCTCTCCTACGCCGAGCGGGTGCGCCTTTTCGATTTCGGCTATCTGTTCGGGCGTGAGGAGAGTCTGCATCTCCGCAAACATCTCCGTATGAACAAATGCGGGCGCTACGCAGTTGACGCGAATGCCCTCCCGCGCCAACTCCAACGCTAATGAGCGCGTCATACTGATAAGCGCCCCCTTGCTTGCCGAGTAGACGGAGAGGGCGGCGTTTCCCACTATCCCCATCACCGAAGAGACGAAGACGATACTCCCTCCCGCGCCGCAGACCCCTTTCTGCCGAAAGCCCTTCGCAAGAAGAAGCCCCGCCGTCACATTGACGCGCATGACCTCCTCCATGTCGGAACTCTCAAGGGCGCGTAGCGGTCTTGTCCGCTGTATCCCCGCGCAGTGGACAACGCCGTGTAGCGCCCCCGATTCTTTCGCAATCGCTCTCAGTTTTGCGGGGATAGAGTCTGTGTCGTTCAAATCAAACGCTTCGCAGGAGTGTCCCGCGCCCTCTAACTGCGCGTAGGTCTCCGCAAGCCGCGCCGCGTTTCGCGCTACCAGAACGACCTCAGCGCCCAGTCTGCTGAGTTCAATCGCTGTCTGCCTGCCGATTCCCGCCGAAGCCCCCGTCACAAGAATTCGCCTACCTGTCAAATCAAAAGGTGATGTCACCGCTACCTCCTCGCCTTCGTTGTCTGTACGCCCGCTCTCTCTCCCAATTCTACAACGATAAGGGGGTGAATATCAAGGGGCGGAACCTCTATTCTTACCCCCTTTCTCGTTACGAATTAGCGCGAGCGTCTTTTCCATCGGCTCCGCATGAACCCGACGAATGGCAAACCCGCTAAACTACTCAGGCTCCCCTATCTTGTTTCGGGGTCAGGGGCGGACAGATGGCGGGAGATTTATCGCACTGACCCAGCCACCCCCTCTCAATGCACCCCACCCTACCCTCCCCTCAAAAACAGGGGAGGAGAAAGAGAGGCAAAGGGGAGACTTGCAATGCTCCGTTTTCCACCGACTTTTGAGGAGTGCGTAAGCCTCTCTGCATAGGCATTCGCCTCTCTCCGTTTCGGGGAGAGGTTGGAGAGGGGTTGCATTCGCCCTTCCCCTTGTGAAGGGGCAGAGGGTCTACGGGGTGTGGGGTGGCTGGGTCAGTGTGGTAAGCCTTACAGTATAGGTTGGGTTACTATGGAAGGAGAGAGCGCAACCGCTCCCAATCTCTGTCCGCCTCGGAACCGTTTCGAGGAGAGAGAATACGCGTACTTTCCAGAAAACTCTCTTGAATGGTGTATACTCGTAGAGACAACTAGGTAGAAATACAAGACACTACCGCTCCTCCACAGCGCGCCGAGCATTCA
>CAIJLM010000287.1 GCA_903821495.1 uncultured Chthonomonas sp.
AATCTCAAACCACGAAGACTCCTCTCCTTTGCGAAGGAGAGGTTGGGTGAGGTTATGTAGATTCCCGTAACCCTGAACTCTTACCTCCACGCTAATACCGTCGGTTCTGTTCCCAGCTCCAAGCGTGCTGTAGAATCGTATCAATATCTGCGTACTGCGGTTTCCAGCCAAGCGTTGTATGGGCTTTGTCAGCGCTTGCGATAAGGCGCGGCGGGTCTCCCGCTCTGCGGGGAGCCTCTTCGATGGGAACAGGTTTCCCGCACGCCTTTTCGCAAGCGGCGATGACCTCTCGCACGGAGAAGCCCTGCCCGTTACCCAAGTTGAAGAAATCGCTAGAGTCGCCCTCCTCTAGTCGCTTTAGCGCCAGTGCGTGCGCCTGTGCAATATCGAGGATGTGGATATAGTCGCGGATGCAGGTTCCGTCGGGCGTGTCGTAGTCGGTTCCGAAGACTTTGATATTAGCGCGCGCCCCCATCGCCGCCTGAAAGATAACCGGAATCAGGTGCGTTTCGGGGTCGTGACTCTCTCCGATAACCCCTTCAGGGTCGGCTCCCGCCGCATTGAAATAGCGTAGCGCGACAAACCGTAGCCCGTAGGCGGTATCGTAGGCGCGAAGAATCCGCTCCACAAAGTATTTACTCTCGCCGTATGGGTTGATAGGGTCTTGGGGGTGCTTTTCGTCCATCGGGACATAGTGCGGATTGCCGAACGTCGCGCAGCTGGAGGAGAAGATGAAACTCCGCACGTTGTGGCGAACCATTGCATCCAGAACGGCAAGCGTGGCGACGGTGTTGTTTTGGTAGTATTTTGCGGGCGCGATGACAGATTCCCCGACGTAGGCGAACGCGGCGAAGTGAACTACGGCGCGAATGGGGTAGGTCGTGAAAACATGGTCGAGGAGAGCGGCATCCCCCATATCGCCCTCAATGAGCGGTACGTCTTTGGGTAGCGATTCCTTGTGTCCATAGACCAAATTATCCAACACAACCAGTTTTTCGCCCTGTTCGCGGGCGTAGCGGACGTAGTGACTACCGATGTAGCCCGCCCCTCCAATAACAAGTATCATGCGTGAAAGTCTTTCCTTCTCTCTTAAATTATGTTGCGCTACTGTCCTTCCGCTAGTAGCGGTTGCCCATTCTCCTTGCGCCAGATATTGATGAGCCGATAGCGTTGTTCGTCCAACTCCTTCACGGGCAGAGGGTAGCGAATGGGGTACTTCTTCTTGTCCAGCGTGTTTAGGTAGATGGCGACGAGGTCGCACGTTCGCGCATTGGAAAAGGTATAGTCCCCGTAAGAGCCACCCGAATTATCCCGCGTAATATCGTTTAGAAACTTCACCAAAATCTCCTCTGCGACCTTGCGATAGGCGATTTTTTGCGACGACCTCTCGTGACGTTCGCTGTTTTCGCAAGATACAGAGGTTATGTCACTCAGGAGAGAGGTTAGTGAAAACGGATTAAATGCGGACAGATGTCTCTCCACTGCCTTGAGCGCCTCGGCTTCGCCGCTATCAATGAGGTAGGATACCATGCTTTCGTTCGCTTCCTGACGCGATTGCCTACACTCTTTAAGCATATACTTTAACGCCCTCGCCTTCTCGAACTCTCCCAAAGTGCGAATTGCCGCCACGCGCACATCCAGACTCTTTTCCTGTTCCGCCCTCTCTGTCAGGAAGGGAACCATCTCAGCGCGAGGCAGTTTGGAGCATAGTTGGAGCAGAAACTCCTTTGCTGAACTGTCTTTGGCGTGCAGAATCCCATACTTGAGCGGTTCTAGCAAGGCTTGCGGCTTGCTTCGCTCTAAAAGCAGTTTCGCCGCCTGGCTATCCCCGTCTCGTACGCGCTGACACAACCCTTCAACGGAACAGGTCTTTTCAACTTTCTGTAGCCATGCGCTTATAGCGGCTTGCTTGCGCCTCCTATATTCCGCGGGAGCAAGGTTCTTAGGCAAGTCGAGATAGAAGCGTTCGCCGCCTGTTATGCCTTCTATGAGGTCGCCAACGACTTGCGAGACGCGCCATATCCTATCCCAACTCCGCCCACGTTGTAGTGTGCGGGAGAGCCTGTCGTCATCTATCGTCTCAGCGAGATAGGGGAGCGCGGGTAGTCCGATTTTGCGAAGTTGATGCGCGGGAGTATTACCATCTGGATTGTAGCCTCCAAAGAAACGTCCATAGATATTGGGCGATCCGGGGTTCATCACTTGCGCCCCGTTCTGGTCGCGTAGTTGGTAGACCAGCTCCTTGATTTTCTCTACTTGCGACATCTGCGCGAGCGTTTTGCGTTGCTTTTGGTTATGTTCGCGCTCTTCCCGCACCACTCGTTCCATCAGAGGAATATACTTCCGAGTCTCGTTGTAAGCGCCAATATAAGCCCCATAACGGCGAACGATTGCCTTGCTCCTCTGTAGTAGACTCTCCCACGAGGGTAGCGTTGGCTCCCATGTGTCGTTGTTCAAATCTTCGATGATTCTGTTCTCTTCTTCCGAAAGTTTTTTTTGTGCAAGAAGGTCAATCGCCGTTGTCGGTAAATAGCTTTTTGCATGCGCAGGCTCAGCGAGTAATACTTGGCGTTATACAATATGCATGGTATCTGATCCTTTACGGAACCGCCT
>CAIJLM010000288.1 GCA_903821495.1 uncultured Chthonomonas sp.
ATTAGCCCTTACGGAGTGTTGGATATGGCGGGCAACGTTATGGAGTGGTGCAGAGACTACTATGAGGTCGCCTACTACGCGCACTCTCCTAAGCGGAACCCCGTAGGCGCTCAGAAGAGCGACAAAGTCTCCATACGCGGGGGCTGTTGGCTGTACAACTACCTACACGGCATCCCTAACGCCTACCGTTTTCTGAACAGTCCTAACGACAAGAACAATCCTACAAGGGGCTTCCGCGCCGTTTTTCACTAGGGCGGAGAGGCTGACAGAGGCGAAACGGGCGGAAAACAGAGGCGTAGAGCCGCGAATCGACGCTTTCTTGCGATTCTTTTTTCTCCGTACATTGCGCGGGAACTCGTTTTCGTATATAATAGTAGGGCTGTTTTAAGGAAGCCTCCATTGAGGTTAGCAAAGAAAGGTGGTTGTGATGAAAGAGGGAATTCACCCTAAGTATAACATCGTGAACGTAGTTTGCCAGTGCGGGAACACGTTTGAGACGCGCTCCACTCGCGATACGGTTCGCGTGGAAATCTGCTCGAACTGCCATCCCTTCTACACGGGCAAGCAGAAGATTATAGACACCGAAGGACGTGTTGAGAAGTTCCTTCAAAAGTACAAGATAGCGCAACCCAAGAACTAACTGCGGTTCGCCCCGCTATCCGACTAAACCTATCGCCCCGCCGCTCTCTTAACTCAGAAAGCGTGCGGGGCGATTCTCTTTCCTCGCTAGACCTCTTGGGGTATCGGGGGTTGAAAACCCCCGCCTGTGAAAACCGCCCGTCCTACGGACGGATTTTATGGTCTTGATTGGAAGGCTTATCACTCTCTCGGAAAGCCGTTCAGGAATGGCAAGTCTATTGGCGGAGTTCGTATTATGCAAGAGGTCTATCATAAGGCTTCTACGGGTTGCAAACTACTGCATCCTTTCGCTTTTATCGCACGTATTAGCATGGAAAGCGATATTAGCGAATGGGGAGGCGTTTCTATGAAGAAATCCATCACTGTAACGATAGGTTTAGGCGCGTGCCTGATGACGCTGTTCTGGTTGCGCGTGTTACGCCCTACCAAGGACTCTCCGGAGACATTAAGATATGCAAAGGAAGTTGTTGAGCAACGCGCCATTGCCAAGCGGGAGGGGCTTGCCCTCACGCTCGCCGAAATACCCAAGCCCAATATACCAGACGCAGACAATGCGGCAACCTATATCCATGAGTTCGTTAAACGCGAAGCAGTGAATAATGTCAACGGAGAAGACTGGTTGATTAGGGGAGATTGGCTCTCCCCTACGCCTCCCAACGCGGAAACGGTGCAACAGGCGAAGAAAATTCTTGAAAGCAGAGCCGACCTTGTGAATCTCGCAGAGAGAGCCGCCGCTTGCAAGCGCTTCTATCGCGCCTACACGATGGCGGGCGCTCCCCCGCACTCCTATCCGCAGTTTTTTGGAAACGAAGGCTCTGGAATACGTATGGCGTGTCGTTGGGTATTTGCGAAGACCCTGCTACTACACGCGGAGGGCGGAGATATAGAGGCGGCGAAGTATCTGGAGAAAGCCCTCCATCTAGCGCGTATCTGTACGCCTACAGAGGATATCCAACAGATTCTGCTTGGTAGGGCATTGGATGGTATGGCGCAACAGAGCGTGCGTGTTCTGCTATTGGAGACGGGAGAGAAGCCGGGGGTAGCGCAAGCGGTTGCAAACGCCTTTGAGCGCGAGCCTCTGGTTATGTCATGGGAACCCATGCTCTCGTTTGAATTGGCGACTTACTGCGAGAATCTTGAGTTTCGTCGCAAACAGGCATTAACCGACCCTGACAACTCGGATTTACTCAAGGGTTTCTCTCCAAGGGAACTCAAAGAGTTCTACCGTCATGGCTACCCCTCCGACCCTAAAAAGTTGGTGGAGCGGTATGTAAACGCCAACGAAACGAACCTTATTCGGAGAGTGGTCGAACTCAAGCATATACTAGCTTCCCCCTACTACCAGAAACTGCCAGCGGGCTTTCCGTCCTTGCAGGAGGTTTCAGCGCGGAAGGTTTTAACAGGCATCGCGCCCAATACCGAAGAACAGAGAAACGCACAAGATTCAGACCCGGATTCGGATTTGACGTTTTTGGAACTGAGCGTCTTCCTCCAGTTGCGTTCCAACGTGACAAAGATGGAGGCGGACACCGCCGTTTTAGCCGCAGGAGCGCGTGTATTAGCGTGGAAAGCGGCGCATGGCAAGTTCCCCAATGCTTTGCAGGAGGCGGTTACGAACGTCCCGCTAGACCCGTTCGATGGCAAGCCGATACGTTATCGGAAAGAGGGCGCGGGGTTTGTAGTCTATAGCGCGGGGGAGAGTTTGAAGTATGATGGTCGCCACTCAGACAAGGAAAAGTACGCCGAGAGCGTTTTTCGATACCCCGCGCCTCCTCGTAAGATACCCCCCGTTCAGAGGAACATAGCCCCGAACGCTGTGAGTCCGAGGAGACTAGGCGAATGAAGAAATCCATCACTGTAATGATAGGCTTGGGCGCGTGCCTGTTGGCTCCCGCCCTCCTAAACGCCCAACAGCAAGACGACCCGCTCTACACAAAACGCCTTGTGGAGGCGCGGACGCGTGCCAAAAAGGAGGGGCTTGCCCTCACGCTCGCCGAGATACCCAA
>CAIJLM010000289.1 GCA_903821495.1 uncultured Chthonomonas sp.
AGGAGGCTACTATGTCTGAAACATCTGATGAGAAAATACTAAAAGACCTGTTGAAGCGCGTTCCCGCAGAGCGCTTCGTTGAAAGCGACGCTCCCGGCAAACACACTGATTCAGAGCGAATGGTCGCGCTCGCCTCACTGGAGGGAGGAGTGATACCCCCAGAGCTTCAAGGCGATTGGGAACACGCGAACTCGTGCCGCCGTTGTTTCGCTGAACTAGCCGAAACGCGCGAGATGCTACAGTTCTCGGAAAGCGAAGAGGCTCTCTCGCTCATCGATACGGAGCGCGAAGAGGCGCCGGTGTGGAGACAAGACCCCGCCCGCCCGAACGCCCTACTCCTTCGCTTAGACATTGTGGCGGACTCCGTAAAGCGAGCGTTGACCTTTCCTTCGCTCCCCGCCATGACTACAAGGGCGTTTCCGCCAAACCAGCCGCTATCGCCTGCCCTTGTCTATCGAGGAGATGACGATAAGCCCGTTGTTCACACCTTCGACCTGTCTCTACCAGACTTGAACGGGGCGCTGAGGATTACCGCTTCGCTTGTAGGCGATACTCTTTCCGTGCGTGTTATGCCCGTTTTCCCTGACAAAAAGCCCTCTGAGCAGGTAGGCGAGTTTTGGGTTTGGCGCAAAAAGGCAGAGCGAGAAGACATAAATCTGACAGAGAAAGCAGTGAATGAGGTCTATTTTGTACCGCAAAACCTTATCTCCTCAGATGCTATCGATTTTCTCTGCGCGGAGAGAACCTTTCGGATAGAGTTAGGCTTTTTGTCCCAGGTTATCGGGGCGGACGAGGGCTAATCACAGGAAAACGCTCAAAATTAGCGGACGAACTCCGCTTCGCTGTGTCGCTACACAATCCGCTTAACGAGTCCCTTTTCAAGCGGTGTAGGAGGAGAGATAACGCTGTGGATGTTGCACTACTCATCATTCTTCAAGATTCCGAAGATGCCTACTCATTTGTCATGATAGGGAGAGAGATTGGCGCTCGCGTGAGTGGTATCTCTCATAAGCCGAATAAGCAGATAATAGATGTGTTCCGAGCCGATTTGACGGCAATCGCGCAACGTGCGAATACAGTAGCGCATAACGGCATCGCTCACGAGGAGTTCATTGAGTTAGGCGAGCTGATGTATGCCAATTTTCTGCCTCTAAGAGTCAGAGCGTGGCTTAGTAAAGCGAATGGAGGGTTAGCCATAATTACGAATGAACCCTCTATTCCGTGGGAAATTATGCACGACGGAACCGAGTTTATCGGGATAAATCGCGCCATTGGACGAAGCCTTATCTTGGGGCACGCGATGGAAAGGGAGCCTCAAGCGCGAAGGGATAAGAATCAACGAGAAAAATTGAGGGCGCTTATCATTGTAGACCCGACAGAAGACCTACCTGAAGCGCGAAAAGAGGCTACTATCCTGTTTTCATGGTTAACGCAAACTATGGGGGACAGAGTCGATACCCCAAAAGTGCTTGCTGGAAAAGAAGCCTCTATAGCCCTTGTCAGTAGGGGGTTGCTTCACGGCTACGATATTATCCTCTATGCCGGTCACATTAAGGTAGCCGATAGCGGTCAGAGTTGCTTATGCCTTTCCAATGGAGATTTGGAGATTGACGGTATTCATAGCGCTCTTAGGGGAGAGCCGATAGTGCTTCTGATGGGGTGTCGCTCTGCGGCGGTCGGAGTCCGTCCCAATGCGTCCGCACAGCCACAAGGGGCGCAATTTGCGCTTCCAAAAGAGCCTTCTCTTGCAGAACATACGCGCAATATGGCGGAGGTCTTTATTGTGGGCGGGGCGAAAGCGGTTGTGGGAACTCTCTGGGAGATACCCGATGAGGGAGCGAGAGAGTTCGATAAGGCGCTGTTCGCGAAACTTATAGGTGAAAGGCTACCCATTGGAGAGGCTATTCGCGGCGCGAGAGAGGAGATGCGTAAGAGCCGCCCGACAGACGCGACATGGTCGTCTGTAGTGCTTTACGGCGACCCGAACCTTACTTTGGCAAGCCTGACTACGCCTAAATCTAACACCGTAAATCCATCTACTATTGTGTTGGAAGAGTTCGTTAAGGCGGCTTGCGTAGAGGCGCGTAACAGCGGTAGCAGGAGCGTAACGGCGGTGCATCTTTTTTTGGCGCTGACAGAAGGAAAAGGAGTTCTCCAATCTCTGCTTATCGAAAGGGGCGTACAGAACGTAGCGCAGTTTATCGCGCAGGCGCGCCCCCCGCAAGCGCCCCTGCCGCCAAACATCGTTCCCGACCTGAGCAATGAAGTATACGTGATAGAGCAGGTCGCGTTGGTCAACTCTATTGTTTTGGGGCGCCCGGTAACGGAAGAGGATGTCGTCCATGCGTTTATACAGCAGGGCGGCGGCGAAGTAGGGCGAGACCTTCTGAAACAGGGTATCAACCTACAGCAAAAGCC
Source organism: uncultured Chthonomonas sp. (assembly GCA_903821495.1). Classification (GTDB taxonomy): domain Bacteria; phylum Armatimonadota; class Chthonomonadetes; order Chthonomonadales; family Chthonomonadaceae; genus CAIJLM01. The sequence goes on from CAIJLM010000289.1 coordinate 2,419, forward strand.
GCAAGATACCCTCCGCCCTAGCGTTTTGAAATCTGAGAACGACCTCTACGAGAAGACGACGCTTGACCTGAATCGAGCCTATTTCTGTGTCGGAGCGTGGCAAGCGCTGGAACGGGCGCAGCGGTTCGCTCAGAACATTGGTCATAGCCAACTCGGAACTCCTCACCTGCTGATGGGGTTGATGGAACTTCCAAGCAGTATCATCAGGGATATGCTTGCACAACAGAACGCTACGGTAGAAGAGGTGCAAGCCCTAGTCAACAGCGTACTGCCCATTAGAGGGCGGAAGACAGAAGTGGAGTTATCGTATACCTACCTATCGGATAACCTCCGTGAAGTCCTAAAAATGGCGGTGGAGGGGATACAGCAAGACGCTACCGCGCCAGACTGCATTGAGGAGAGGCATCTTCTGCTTGCCATAATGATGGTCGGCGGCGCGGCGGCGCAAATTATCGCTCAGGCGGTAAGGCGAAACAGAGAGAGCGGCGGCTAAGGAACGAGGCGATGATGCTATTCAGGGAGGGGCGTATCCATCAGGAAGGGCTATCCGAATCGCTTCAAGAGCTGTTTGGAAACGCTCTTGAGAGCGCGGTAGAGTCGCGACGGGCGCGTATTCGCACCGGACACCTTCTTATCGCCTGCGCCGAACTCCCCTCTCTCGCAGAGTCTTTTTCGGAGAGCCTACGAGGGCAGTCGCTGGAGAGACTCGTGCAAGCCCTGCGCGGTCTTCTCTATCTCGGCTCCGAGAGACCGCTTCCCGTTCTGAATCTCCTTGAAACCGATTTCACCCCCCGGCGAGAGAGGCTCTCCAAAACTTGGAAACGCTGGCGACGGAGGAGAAGGCGACCCTTGAGCAGGGGCTAGATATTGCCGATGCGCTCGCCTATCTTACAGCGGTCAACGCGGCGGCGGACGACGGACAAGAGGATACGCTTTGGAACGTGCGGGGAGCGCTGAGGGCTGACCTATTGGAGCCAGAGCGCCGGGAGGCGCTACACTCCGCAACCCGCTTGGCGTAGCGCCTCGACTTTATTCAAAAGGGGATGGTGGACAAAAAACGCCCCGCCGCCGTCTACCTGTTCGCGGGTCTGCCGGGTACGGGTAAAACGGAGCTAGCGAAAGCCATCGCGAAAATATACTCCGAATCGAAAGAGATAGACCTTTGTTTGTGTCGCAAAAGCCGTGATACCTTTTACGCCGTATTTGGACGTAGTAGGTTGGCTGAGAACTCTCCGGAGCGCCTCGCCCTTCAAGAGTCTCTACGCCTCGCGCAAGAGATGACTTCTCGCCCTCAGGCTCTCTCAAACAGTGCAGGAGGCGCAGAAATCGAACGATGCGGAGAGAAAGAGAGCGCTCTCTGCGCTGGATTCTCAGTCGAACGGACTCAAGACGATGCGCGTTCTGTTGACTCGGCTCTCCCTTAAAAAGCCGCAACTCCTCACGACCCGCGGGATAAGGCGGAATTAGGAGAGAGCCTCTCCCTCGCAGTGGCGCGAATAGGGAGGCGTAGACTCATAGCAGTTCGCGAATCGGACGCGCCGAGTAGTCTACCACAGGGACGGGGCGATTTCCGGGCGCAGGTAGCTCTTTCGTGAGCGGTATGCCTAATGCCGAGTAGAGGGTCGCGGCGACATCGGCGGGAGTGGTCGGGCGGTCTTTCGGGTACGCGCCAATCTCGTCGGAGGCTCCCACTATCTGCCCCCCTTTGATACCACCGCCGCCCATCACCATGCTCCAACACTGGGGCCAGTGGTCGCGCCCGCCCGCCGGATTGATTTTCGGGGTGCGCCCAAACTCTCCCATCGCCGTCACTATCGTGTTTTTGTAGAGTCCCCTCTGGGCGAGGTCTTCCACAAGGGAGGCGTAGCCGTTATCGAACCAGGGTCCGCACAGCGTTTTATAAGCCTCTATGGGCGTGAAGGGCGCGGAGCCGTGAATATCCCACGTTATCTCGTTGAACACCGTCTCAAACATATTTATCGTCACGAAGCGAACGCCGCGCTCGATAAGCCGCCGCGCTAAAAGGCACGACTGCCCGAACTTGTTCATGCCGTAGCGGTTGCGCGTCTCGTCGCTCTCCTGCCGTAAATCGAAGGCTTCCCGCGCCTTCGCGGAGGACATGAGGGTATAGGCTTTGTGGAAATTTGTGTCCATAAGCCGCGCCGTCGCGCTCGACTCGAACGCGGAGATGGAGCCGTCCACCGCCTCGCGTAACTTCTTGCGTCTATCCTCTCGAATCGCATTGATGTAGTCGGGAGGGAGGAGGTCGGGAACCTTGAAGTCCTTCGCGGAGGGGTCGGCGTTCAGCGAGAAGGGGTCGTATATCTTGCCGAGATAGCCCGCCGTCTGACCGTGCGGCAGGTTGCCTCCGGTGGGGCCCATAGGGCGGGGTAGGAGGACGTGGGCGGGTACGTCGCCCCGCGAACCCTTCACGTACTGCAAGACGCTTCCGATATGCGGGTGTTCCAGCCCTCCCGTAAAGAGGCGACCCGTCTGCATCATCTGATGCCCTGTATCGTGGACGGCGGCGGCGGTGTGATAGAGCGAACGAATAATGGAGTACTTGTCCGCCATCTTCGCCATGCGCGGGAATATCTCGGAGATGTCCATGCCCGGCACGTTGGTCTTGAGGGGACGGAAGGGACCTCGCACTTCGGCGGGCGCGTCCGGCTTCATATCCCACGTATCCAGCTGGCTAGGCGCTCCGAGCAGAAACAGCATGATACAGTTCACGTCCGTATCTTTGTTGAGCGCGCCCTGCGCCTCCATCTCCATATAGTTCGGGAGAGACAAGCCTAGTAGGGGAATGGCTCCCGCATGAAAGAAGTCGCGGCGTGTCATTCCATCGCAGAGATGCACCGGTTTTTTGGTATCGAGCCTGAACATAAACTTTCTCCTTTGCGCGTCTATCGCGAACTATTCAGAGGCGGTATGGGTTGGTATTTTTTGAGCGGTTCCCCCGCAATGTCCATGTTATAACTAGCCTCATTGCGCGTCATCTTGAGAAAATCGCGCAACCACTGTCTCTCATTGCTTGGGCTAGGCGAAAGGGCGTAGAGCAGGCTCAGAACGAGAAGCGTTCCTGTCATGGCGCGAACGCCCGAAGTGGTTAGCATCGGTAGAAACGCCTCCCGCTTGATAAGACTCGCTATCCATGTTCCTATGACTAGCAGAATCGGAAACGCCGCTCCCAAAAAGTGAATCAATGCTATGTACTGCCAGCCGCTGACCGTCACGCCCACAGGATTCCAAAGCACAAAAAGAGTAAGCGTCAAAATAACGCCCGCCCCGCATAGGACTGCATACTCGTCTTGAACGCGCCGAAACGCCAACAGCAAAAGCGTTAAAATGAGCAGACGCGCACTATTGTATACGAGGAAGAGGTCGTAACCGAACCATATCATACTCCTCAAGAGAGCCTCAATCCCCATTGGCGTTTTGTCTAGGCTTTTCACCGCCTCGCCCCTCACCCGCGTCATCTCGCGAAACTCTTCGTCCACCCATTCAGACAGGGGGCGTTCTCCGCACGCTATCAGATAGGCGCGAAACTTGTCCTGCTTCTCTTGAATGCGCCGCTTACGCTCCTCGTCGCTCTGAGCGGGAACTTTCGTAGGCTCCTCTAGCGCCGTTCCGATACCAAACAACGCGATACCTACGACGCTTCCAATCATTTCCTGAGACTGATGGAACATCAGCGAACCAAAGTTGAAGATAGAACACTGTAGACGAAGCGCCTTTGCGCGTTGTCCTTGCGCCTCAAATCGCCTTGCGGACGCGATAGCCTTACGCGCCATTTCGCGCATACGGGCGTAGTGCGGGAAGAGAGTGTTCGCATAGTCCTCTATGGCGAATATCGTCTCTCGCCGTCCAAGCGCCTTCGTCTTTAACCCCTCAATAGCATCGCCGTCCGATACCGCGTAGTCGTCGTATAGCCGGTATGCCGTGTTGCGGGTCTCAAGAAGCAGGCGCTCCGCCTCTGCATCGCGATGTTGAGCGAAAAGCCCCGTAATACGCATCATGCGAAAGAAGGCGTTATCCGGGAAGCGGCTCTCAGCCCCTGTAGCGCGAATGACAAACGTAGCGAGCATTGTGGGCGCGTCCGCTGGTAGCGGATCTTCGGGCTTGCCACCTATTGTCGCGCCTTTAGATGGGTTTGGCATATACTTTAGACACACGAGGCGTAACCAGTTGGCGATAAGCGCTGGCTCTTTTGGGTAGCGTTTCACCATGTCCAGAAGCTTCGCGAGGCTCTGCGTTCTACCCTGCGGCTCGGAGACAGCGAGATAGGCATATTGCTCCTGCCAATCCTGACTCCGCTCTGCGACTGCTTTCAGTTGAGGCAGGTAGTCGGGAAGGGTAGGTTTTGGGATATTGTCTGCCGTTAAGTTGGCAAACGAGTTTAGCGACGACAGCGAACTCTGTTCGGACACAAGATAGCGTATCTGCCGCCAGCGCAGCCAACTGCCCGATGAGAGCAGGATATAGCCCCATAGTATTGCGAACGCAAGCGTAACAAGCGTGATACGCTTTTGGTTTGACATGGAGACCCCCTACGCTGTGCAAAGCGGATAAGGCGACGAATTGAACGCAACTGAGATCATGCTTGTTAGTTCTACACTTCCCCGAATTGTCCTGCTTTACCTGCTCATATTTCAATTTGAAAGCGGTGGGGCGTAATTTTATCGGCAAATCGGCGGTGAAGGCAGGGGTTTTTATTTTCGTTGTCGAACACTCCCTTATAGGGCGGTGAAGCCCTATTATTCTATTCTTGAGAAGAGGTGTTCATCACAATGAATACGGAATTTAAGTTTTCGGC
>CAIJLM010000290.1 GCA_903821495.1 uncultured Chthonomonas sp.
ATCTCTTGTTCTAAGCGACTATGCACTTCTTCTGCGACAGAGGTCATTGACTGACTCCTTTCTCTATAGAACGCCCTCTTCACTCCAGAACAAACGAATATGAACAAATTCAGGGCTTTTTGCGATATGAGCGCCGAGTAACGGGCTAAAAACGCTGTGCGAATCGAGTGTTTTCAAATAAATCCGCTCGCTTGTCACTTTATATACCTGCTTATCATCATTATAAGCAACCCCGTTCATAGCATCCATAATGTCCTTTAGAACATTATCCACATCAACTGGTTGCCTCGTAAAGTAAGTCGATATGGATACCTCTACAGGCAATAGTGTAGCAGGGGGAGGAATCACCTTTCGCGCGGCGTTCTTAACGTTATCCTGCCAATTATCACGCTTCTTCTTCTGAGGTCGCCCTTTCCCCTTAGTATTGATAGATGTCGGTTGCCCCACTACTACAAACTCAAATTCAGGCATACTCTCCCCCCTCCGCCCTACTTCCAGTCGCGAATATCCACAAAGCGCCCCGCAACCGCCGCCGCCGCCGCCATCGCGGGACTAACAAGGTGAGTGCGCCCATCCTTGCCCTGCCGCCCCTCGAAGTTTCGGTTCGAGGTGGAGGCGCAACGCTCGCCCGGTTGCAACACGTCGGGGTTCATCGCGAGGCACATCGAGCAACCCGCCTCCCGCCAATCGAAGCCCGCCTCTTTGAATATCACGTCTAGCCCCTCCGCCTCCGCTTGCAGTTTCACTAGCGCGGAGCCGGGAACGACCATCGCGTGGACGTTCGCGTGGACTTTGCGCCCCTTCGCCACCTCTGCGGCGGCGCGTAGGTCTTCAATACGCCCGTTGGTGCAGGAGCCGATAAACACCTTATCAATCGTAATCTCTTGAATGGGAGTGTTGGCGGTCAGCCCCATATATTCGAGGGCGCGGGTCGCCGAGCGGCGGTCTGCATCCGAGGTAAACTGTTCAGGCGAGGGAACGACGCTGGTGATAGGCGCAACCATACCGGGACTGGTTCCCCAACTGACGTGCGGCTCTATCTCATCGCCATTCAGTTCAACAAGCGTATCGAACGTTGCGCCCTCTTCGGTGGGCAGACTCTTCCAGTAGGCGATAGCCTCTTCCCACGCCGCTCCTTGCGGGGCGGAGTGTCGTCCTTTCAGGTAGGCGAAGGTCTTCTCATCGGGGGCTATCATGCCCGCACGCGCGCCCGCCTCAATGCTCATGTTACAGACGGTCATGCGCCCTTCCATCGAAAGAGCGCGAATCACTTCGCCCGTATACTCCACCACGTAGCCCGTCGCGCCGTCCGTGCCAATTTTGCCGATAATAGCGAGAATAACATCTTTCGCAGTGACTCCCAAGCCGAGTTTGCCGTTGACTCGTATCTCCATCGTTTTAGGCGCGCCCTGCTGGAGGCACTGCGTCGCGAGGACGTGTTCCACTTCGCTGGTTCCTATCCCAAAGGCGAGAGCGCCGAAAGCGCCGTGCGTACTGGTGTGGCTATCGCCGCAGACGATAGTCATGCCGGGCTGAGTAAGCCCCTGTTCGGGTCCAATGACGTGAACTACGCCCTGCCACTTGTGGTGCAGGTCGTAGAGCGGGATGCCAAACTCTTTGCAGTTCTTGTCGAGCGCGTCCATCTGCAATTTCGAGATGAGGTCGGTAATAGGTAGCGAACGGTCTGTCGTCGGGACGTTGTGATCCATCGTCGCAAGCGTGAGGTCAGGGCGGCGGACTTTGCGCCCGTTCAGGCGTAGCCCGTCGAACGCTTGCGGCGATGTGACCTCGTGGACGAGGTGCAAATCTATGTAGAGCAGGGCGGGCTTGCCTGCCTCTGCGTGGACGACGTGCGCGTCCCATATCTTTTCAAACATGGTTTTGGGCATGAGTGCGGCTCCTTTGCATACGAACGGAAGGGAATTGCGGTAGCGAACGCTATAGAGGAATTGTACTCTCCCTACATTGATAAGTCAAATGATACTTTTTTATGAAAACGATAAGAAACGGTTATGGAAAGAGAGGAAGGGAGACGCGCTTTGGCGCGGTAGCGTATATTCCATATCGCATTGCCAAATCGATGCGCTGTCGCTACAGCCGCTAGATGAGGATGCAAAAAACTACTCTACGCTTGGGCTTTGAAGAGTTGAAGGAGGTGACTATTTGGTTCTTACAGTTTCTACGATGAGACAAGCGGAAGCGTTATAACTCCGCTACCCTCTCGCCTTATCGCGCTACGACCTTTACCTGTGGCGGCTCGGAGTAGGCGGCATAGTGACTGACGATGTTCGCTTCGTCGGTAGTTCCGTGATGGAACACGAGGCGATACTTGAGGGTGAGGCTCTTGCCAGCGGGGAGGATGTAGTCGCCCGCGCCTTTCGCTCCCGCCCCGAAATCGTGTAGCCCAAAAGGGTTTACGGCGAAGAGACCGTAGTCGCGAGCGTGCCACGTCTGCGGGTGGCGTAGATTCTCTGCGCCGTCTAGCATGGCTACCCCGTAGGGCTTTCCCCCGATAGTTCCCCAGTAGTCCACCCACTCCGCAGGCTTCCCCCAGAGGGCGGTTAGCTTCTGTCCCCGCGAGTTTATCATGCTTCCGCCCAACTTCTTGCTCGGCGCAAGCGCGTCCGGTAGGCGCAAGGCGAACATCCCCTCTTTGGTATCTCCCATCACGACATCCACCTTATTGGCGGTCAGCGTAATATCGAAATCGAAGAGGGTGTCGCCGTTGGGCAGGGGGAAGATACGGACAGTTCGCTCGTCGTCTGCTATATGTTCGTTTTTGGGCGTAATCCACGCCGTCGTCGCCTGAAAGCCTCCGAACACGGCGCCAGAAATCGGGTTTTTCGTCAAAGTGTGAACGGTCTTGCCTGCGTCTTTTTTCTCATCCCAGAAGTCTGCGCCATTCACCGCGCCATGAGTGAACCAGAGTCCGCGGTGGTGGGGGTGGTCATGGCTATCTGTAGCGATGTCTTCAATGGGCCACTGCCGCGTGAAGTGAGCGCCTTCGGGGGTAAGTATGGGGTAGAAAAAGGGCTTGTTGGCGAGGCTAGGCGTGAGATAGCGGGTGAAGAGGCGGGTATCCGTCTTTTTGGTAGCGGGGTTGACTTGCGCGAAGAGAATCTCAACGCCCTGTTTCGACTCGTTGACCTCAACTCCCGATTCGGGGGAGCCACTCCGCCACGATAGACGGTAGGCGCGTTTCGTTTGCGCGGGGAGCGCATTTACAATAAAGGCGAGATAGGGTCCGCCCTCTTGATAGAAGACCTGCGCGGCGGTTGTTTCGCTTCCCGATTGGAGCGAGAAGCGTCCATCACGAGCGTTAAAACTGCCCGCGCTCGGTAGCGCGACGATAACAGGGGCGTTTACAAGCGCCGACTTCCCCGCAGAGACCTCCACCTCAAGCGGCGGGGTCTTTTGCGCTAATACGGGGAGGCGTAGCCCCAACATCATTACGCCCAGTAACGCCAATCCGCAGAACTGTTTTGCCTTGTGCATCGTTGTTTACCTCGTCTTAGTCCGTTTCGCTCTCCTCAAGAAGTTGGTCTATACGCGCCTCAAACTTCACGACCTCCGCTTGTAGGAGGGCGTATAGCTCCTCATCCGACTCTTTCGCCTCCGCAAGGCACGAATAGAGGTAGTCGTAGCCCTCAACGGGACACCCCTCTAGTACAAATTTGCGGGCGCGAGCGGCAATTTTAAACGCGATACGCGCTTTTGTAGAGAGGGGCGGCATAGTGTTCTACTCTCCCGTAGAAGGAGTGTCTCCCTCATCAGGGCGATTGCGCCCGCGCCCGCGCCCTCCGCGCCTCCGTCGCCGACGGTTGAAGTTCAGTATCTCCTCCATATCCGTCAGTGACTGGTTTTCGTCGGTTGGCTCTGTAGACGACGTTGAGGCGGACTTGAACTCCCAAGTCAACTCAAGGTCGTCCAGACTTGCAGGCGCGTCCTCGTCGAGTTCAACAGGCTCCATGCTCAGTATCGCCCGCAGGGTCTCTAGATCTACCTGTTTTTCACTGGTGGAATTCGTCGGAACCCACTCCTCAATAAGGGGTGTTACTAGGCTCTCCTCCTCCAGTGCGACAACCGGCTTTTCAGGAACCGGCGGCGGGGCGGGGGCGCGTTCTACGGGGTGAGGGCGAGTGTTTTCGCGAGGCGCGAGGTTCGGCAAGCCCAGTTCTCGGAAACGGTCTACACTGCCCAAGCAGAAGATGCGCGTGTTCCCCATTCGCAGGTAGAAGGTATACTCCCGCGTGTTTGTAGCGACAATGCGCTTATCGGCGAGGTCGTAGAGAGTGACGGGGTTAGGGAAGCGAATAGAGCGTTGACCGTCTTTGGAGGCGTGTATCATCAGCCAACCGTTCCCTACAAACAGCGTGTCCTCTCCTACAGGAATCCAGCAATGCACTCCTGCGTAACGGCAGATGCCGCGTAGCAGGTCGGCGTTCAGTGTCGGTTCGCCCACGAAAATAGAGCGCCACGTTCCCAAATCGCGCACGGCGAGCGAGGTGAGGCTAGAGCCATGATACTCGGCGAGCGCCTGTACATTCGTATCTTCCACGTAGTAGGAGGGGTTTAAGCGCTCCCGGGTTCCGAATTCGCGAACGGCGATACGCTCGGTGATGGGGTGATGCGGATTGATGATACGGGAACCCACCTCCGAATTCCACTCTTGCTGGCGCAGGGTGATTCCTATGGTATCGGCTACCGACTCCTCTAGCCCGCTCCCAATGGTAGGACGCTCCTCGCAAGAGTTGGGGGCGTAGAGCCAGACAAGGGTCTTCTCGTCGCCGTGCAGTTTCTCTTTAATCGCGCTTCGTTGGGGCGCGGTCAGGCGATAGGGCGTTAGGAAGAGGTAGAGTTTGCTATCGGTTGGAAAGTCCTCATGCGTCACGTCGTCCTGTAGGTAGATGCCGCAGGAGACCCCAGACTGCTGTAGGAGGTCGCGCACGCCGTTGGTCAGCAGGCGCAGGTGACTTTCGCCCCGTTGGACGTGGAGGAGGCTCTTTTCGTCTATGATAGCGACGACTTCCGGCGAAGCTACGCCCTTCTGCCCCTGCAGAGAGTTTTGGAAGCACTCGGTAAAAGCGCCAATCTTCTCCCAAAGCGCCTCTTCGTCTAACCAGCCTTCGCCCCACAAGTCCATCCAGCCGATTCCCGTGTTCAGCGCAAGCGATTTGCCCATCGCCCTCTGGTGCGCCTGCTCCGTCGCGAATCTATCGCTCATGCGCGGGTTGTAGTCGTCTTGTTGCGACTGCGCGGAGGCGAGATAGGTCTTGGTGTCGTCTTCCGAAAGCCAGAGTTTCTTGTGTAGCAGTATGGAGTGAACGGGCGCAGGGAAACTCGCCGCGCCGCCGGGTTTTCTGTCGCGATAGGAAGGGGGCCCGCAGAGAATGTCGATGTGGGGCGATTGAAGCAGTTTTCCTAACGAGAGATGTCCGCTAAAGCCGTGACCAAACTCTAACGTGTAACCGTAGCATACCGAGACGAGCGTCTGATACGCTGTCGCCTTTTTGATGACCTTCCCAAGCGATGCAATTCGGCTTGCAGTGCTGTCGGAGGTGAACTCATAGAAATCGATATAGCGTCGTTCACGGCGCGTCTCGAAGAAGGAGCGTAGCGGGTTAAACTTGGCGAAGGTAGGCGGAATATCGGCGGTATGGAACTGTACCGCGCCGTCGTGCCACGCCGCCCGTAGCCCGACGATGTTGTCTTGATACTTAGCGCGAAGCCAGTCGCGGAAAGCGTCGCGGTTGGCTACGCTTCTATCGTAGCCTTGGTCGGCGGGTTGGAACCACTCGGCTCTCTCTAGGTGATAGCCGCAGATGCGTCCGCCCCACGACTGCGCGGAGACGTGTTCTATGAGGGTGAGCAGAGAGCGCTCTACCTCTTTCCAGAATCTGTCGCTAGTGAGAGAGGGGTCGCCGCTCGGTTCGCCGCCGCCCTCGAGCAG
>CAIJLM010000291.1 GCA_903821495.1 uncultured Chthonomonas sp.
CGCCAACCCCTCTATCGTCTATTGGGCGCTCAATGGGCTACTGGTTCCGGTTAGCGTTCTCATTATCCTCAAGGTGTCTCGCCTCTTTCAGCAGTATCGGCGCGAGAGCCGTTAGCGCCGCCTAACGCCATGCAACCTTCCGCCCTCTCCGCCGCCCCGCCCCGCCCAAACTTCTGGCTCTACGCCTCGCTTATCGTTCTGTGCGCCGTCTTATTGAATATGGCGACGTTGAATGGCGAGATGATAATGGACGATAGGCTCTTACTTCATAACCCTGACGAGAGAGGTTGCGATACAAGTGTGGGGGAGTGTTTTCGGAACCCCCTTTTTCACCTCTACTACCGCCCGGTTCTCTCCGCGTCGTTTCTGCTTGGACTGCTACTACATGGCGCGGCGACGTTCTGGTTCCACGCCGAAAACCTCCTACTTCATGGGCTTGCGGTAGCGGTTTGGCTTGGCGTGTTCCGCAAACTGCTTCGCTCGGATAGGGGGGCGCTCGTTGCCGGGCTACTCTTCGCTCTGCACCCTGTTCAAGCGGGAGTTACGGGATTTATAGGCGGCAGGACAGATACCCTCGCTCTCGTATTTCTTGGATCCTCGCTTCTAATGCTAGAGCGGGCGATTAACCTCCGAAAAGCCTACTACCCCGCGAGCCTTCTCTGCTTTGCGCTGGCGGCGTTCACTAAAGAGCAGAGCGCCCTTACTATTCTACTTTTGCCCTCGTTTCTAGCGTTGACCGCCACTCTCTCGAAACGCCAAGCACTCTACGCTACGGCTCCGTTCGCGCTGATAGTCCTCGCCTACCTGCTTATCGCCCGAACGATACTGCCTCCCGATTTTATTCCTCGGCTGGGACTCTCTCCAAATCTCCATATTGAAATTATTGGCAGAACGCTCTGGTATTATGTAAAAAACCTCTCTGGCGTGGTTCCTAGCGCGTTTCACCAGTCGTCACTCGGCGCGTGGTCGCCCAATCAGTGGCAAACCGCCGTTTTGGGCTACGCGGCGTTAGGGGGGTGGGTTCTCCCGTATTTTGCGCTATGTCGTAGGGAGCCGCGTCTTGCGTTCTGTTGGCGGTGGGCGAGTCTCGCCCTCCTGCCCTGCCTCAACCTGATTCCTACTCCCTCTCAGTATGTCGCGCCCTTTCGCGTTCCGCTGGCTTTACCGGGAGCGGCGGGTATCGCGGCGCTACTTTTCGCGGGGTGGGCGGAAAAACAGCGGTTCGCAAAGGCGGCGAAGGCTACGCTCTGCGGAGTGGCGACGCTCTACGCGCTCTTGACGCTACAGGAGGCGCTTCTTTGGCGTAGCGAGGTAGACGTACTCCAAACGATGACCCGCGTCGACCCCGACTTCCTTCCCGCGCATCTTTGGCTCGGCAACGCCTATCAACTTCGGGAACAGCCCCTCAAAGCCCTAGAGGAGTACGCCTCTCTCTGGAAACGGTTGAACATGGAGAGGCTTTCACCCGATGAAAAAATGGTTGCGAGTAGGGAGAAGGGGGTACGAGAGAGGGTGTGGAGTCTGTGCGGGTGGAGTTACGCCGCGCCGCGCTTTACGGGCTGGGTATTGCATCAGGAGGGGCGAACGCTTTCGGCGATGGGCGACTACGCGGGCGCGATAGCCCCCCTCACAACCGCATTCAAACACGATACCCAAAACAGAGAGTTACGCCAATTTCTGGCGAACGCCTACATTGAAACGCAACAGTATCCGCAGGCGCAAGAGCTACTGCTTGCGCCGCTGAAAACGCCCCCCGATGCGATGACCTACCAACTGCGGGGGTACTTATATGCCAAGTTGGAGCGTTGGAAGGAGGCGAACGCCGCGCTAGAGAGGGCTTGGGAGGCGCAACCGCCACTCGACAGTAAGGCGCGTGAGAGTAACCGCAGGCTTTTCGCCTACGTGCAGAGGCGAAACAACACGAGACGAGAATAACTCATGAGATATAGATTGCCCCGCTTTCGCCTCCTCTCCTCTCAGTATTCCAATTTGGGCTTGCCCTTCTCAGTGAGAACGCCACGTAGGACTGCATGACCTCCGCTATCTACAACGACATCTGCGATGAGCCTTCTATCGGTTCCGCGCTGTATGCGCCCCATCTCCTCCGCTTGCTTGGTTGGGAGAAAGTAACTCTCAATGCCGTACTCGACAGCAATCTCCTTGACCTGCTTTTCGGTTGTCCTAGAAGCGACATTCGCTCTTCCATTCGAGAGAGTTATGTCGCTACTCTTGCTTGCAGAGGGAGGGGCGGGTTCCATCACGACCTGAGCGACGCGCCCTTGCAAGAAGAGAACTCCCTTCTCAGGAGGGGATTTATCGGCGGATTGGGCTACCCAGAAACGCCCCTCGCGTTGAAGCGTTACGTAGACGGTATCGCCTTTCTGAAACGCTCCCGCTCCCCATGTCCATCGGGGAATATGCGAGATTTCATAACTCAACGCTACGTAGTCGCCCCGGAAAAGTTCACGCGGGTCTACCGGAATCGCCTTGAGTAGTATACGCTCTCCCGTCCTAAGCGTTATCTGCTTGACTACGATGAGGCTTGCCATGACGAACAGTTGGAGGCAAACGAGCGTAAAGAAGCGCCCCTTAAAGGTGTTCATAGCGCCCCCTCCTCTTTGGTCTGCATAAGGTTAAGCGTTTGACGGCGTTTTTTTTCTAATATCATGCCCCCGCCAATGAGTAGAACGCCCGCCCCCATGAAAAACAGCGAGCGATTCAGTAGTTCCCAGAACCAGTCGAAGTAACGGGCAACGACTAGAAGACCAAAGTAGAAGAAGCCCGCATTGACCCGCCCTTTTTCGCGATACGCGCCGCCTAGCGCTATCACGCCGAGAATCACGGAGAGGAGGATGAGGTTAATGAAAATCGCCAGCGCCGTCCCGCCTCCCTGATAGTAGAAGAGAGCGCAACCGAGAGAGACGAGAAACAGGAGAGAGCCGTCTTCAGCGCGTGATTGTGCAGAGGAGCGACGGAGCGATAGGGAGGCGAGCGCTATAACTAGAGCCAGCCCCGCCAATCCCCAGAAACGCAGAACTGCGCCCTCCGGAACGTTTAGCGGTAGTGCGAACTTCAAATGCTGATTATCGGGGAAAGTCTTTAAAAAGAGAGCTCCCATCAGTATCCACAGCCCCATAACGCAAAACGGCTGTTGGTAGAGGCGAGTCGCTTTGAGGCGGGACTGTAGGTTCCCTAGCGCGTAGAGGAGGCATCCGAAAACAAGAAAGACAGATGGCACTTCATGCCACGAATCAAAATCGTCTAGCCAGCGCGAGGTCTCCCACCCAAGCGCAATGCACAGTATGAGTAGCGAGAGAACGACCATAGCGCGGGAGTGTAGTAGATAGGCGAGCGGTAACACCCCAACTATCCACAAAAGTAGCAAAAACGGCTCGGCGGCGTTGACATGGTAGCCCTGCGCGATTAAGAACAGCCCCGCGCCGTAGAGCAGAGCGCCCAGAAAGAGGAGCGCGTCTCCTGTTCCTTGAAAGGTTGTCCCTCCATATCTAAGGCGATACCCCGCTACGTAGGAGAGAATCACTGAGGCGAAAATCAGCGCCAACTTTGACCAGCTAGGCATAGACTGCCAGTTGGAGGCGAAAAAGACTATCACGCCTATACCCAGAAGAATCGCGCCCATAAAGGCGAGCGTTCCTGCGAGCGTGCGTCGTTCAGGGGGAGCCGCGCCTCCATAGCGTTCGAGCAGTGTTTTCGCCTGCGCGTCTGTGATGAGGCTCTCTTGAAGCCACGCCGCAACCTCGTGTTCCAAGCGTCGTGAAAAGTCCTGTTCTGTCATATTCGCCCCCTTTTGTCGCGCCCCGCCCGTCTATGGGCGTATCGCGCCGCCTATCGCATTCGCGAAAAGCCTCCGCATTCGTAGGCTCTCGCCCGCATCTGATTCTCGTCTATCTCCCATTCGTACTCCGACACATAATCAAAAGCGCTACATGATGAATGTACAGCGCATACCATATCTAGCAGGGGCAAAATATCCTCATATCCCCATAACTCATCCCAACTTTACTCTAAACCCCTCTTTGGTAATTTCTCCGCGCTTCAAGTCATCCTGGACTTTTAAGTCGTAGCGTTCTGTCCATGTAAGTTGTTTTGCAGACACAGCATCGCGATACCTCATCCATACCTTAGTGAAACGGTCGCAGAATGTTTCCACATCCATCTGTCGTTCCATGAATAGATTTATCAGGTTAAGGAAGGTATCTTCATTTATCATCTAGTCTATCCCCTCAATAAAATTTCTTTTGGCTTGATTCCTGTTGTTTCGCCTCAACGCGGACGCAGAAGACTGTTCACATCCTCATCAGGTTCGCCAACAGCCGGGCGCAGAAGTAGTTTTTCGCTCTCAGGGTCGGAGGCGGGGCGCAGAAGGGTAAGCGGGTTCGCGGAAGCCCCCGCAATCACAGCAATCGCGTTGCGGGCGTAACGGGCGAGCGGATGACGCGGCTGAAAGGCTATCGTTTCGAGAAGCGGAACCGCTTGCTTGGCGTGAAGCAGTTTGAAACCATATATCGCGAACATTTTGCCCCACACCTCTTCCGTGTGAAAAATGTCTACGAGAGAGGGATACGCCCGCTCTCTATAGCGTTGCGCCATACCAAATAGAGCGTACTCGCGAATGTTCCAGACGAGATTCTGCACAAGGTTCAACTCATCATCAAGGATATACGAAGGCTTCCACTCGAACGGAAAGCGGGCGAACTCTATCCATATCTCTTCGGAGACCTCTCCCATACTGCACAGTATTTTAAGCGCGACCAGTATCATCCCCAATCGCTCCAGATACGCCTCACGGCTCCCGCTCTCTGGCAGTCTCTGCACAATGAGGCGGAGGGCGGCGACGTAGTGTCGGGAGGGGATGCGTTGCAAGGGCGAAGGAGAGATAGGGGAGAGGCGGAAAGCGGGCGCGACGCTCTCCTCCGCGCTCATAAGAGAGTGGTCTGGCGAGAGCGGGTAGTAGAGAAGCCAGTCTTCGTTATCGCAACGGCTCAGAATCCGCAGTACGCCCCGCAGATTTCCCTGCTCTGCAAGCGCGTAGCCCGCGCCGCAACTCAGAGCGATATACCTTCCCAACGCCCTCTCCAACACGACGACTCCCCGCCCTCCCTGCTCTTGAAACCACCCCGCCGCCTCTAGTCGCTTGGAGGCGGTAGGCAGAGTCAGAAGCCGCAGGCGGTGACGCGCCTCAAGGCTCCACTGACGCTCTTCCCTGCTCGGTATACGGATTTTGGAAAGGAGGTGTCTGAGGCGCATGGTGTACTCTCCTCACTGCTTAGGAGGCTCGTGTGTAGGACGAAGTAGCTGTTCCGGGTGAAGCTCCGGCGCGCCGCCCATCACGGGGCGCAGAAGGTGGTCGGACTGCGCGGCGTTCGCGGAGGAGGGGCGTAGTAGCGTCATATAGTGCGGGTTTATCCGCTTGATGGTGGCGATAGCCTCCTGTGCGGCGCTCGCTAAGGGGTGCGTTGTGTCGTTCGCGAGGAGTTGCAGGTGAGAGAGGGCGCGTCCCTCCCCCAAGCGCCCCAAGGAGGTAATCGCCGTTCCCCTTACTTCAATAGAGGGCGCGTAGAGAGCGTCTAAAAAGAGTACGAAAGCGCTCTCGCCGTAGATTTGAAAGAGGGCTTCCGCAGAGGCGATACGAACGATACTACCCACCTCTCGAACCTCCTGATTCTGCATCGTAGCGCCGACAGCGCCCTCAAAGAGGTTCCCATGCTTTACGGTATTAAAGGCGCGAATAAGAGCGGGTTGCGCCGACTTAGCGACGGCAGGCTCCATAAACGCGAGGATTTTGATAGCGGCGGCGCTCGTAGCCGTCAGTTCCCATATCTCTTCGCCGTTCAGGGCGCGTTGCAGGTGGTCGAGGCAGTTCTCTAGTAGTTCGTATAGTATCGTGAAGGCGCGGGGGTCGCGTAGAATCTCTTGCCGCTCTTGCTCTACCTTCTGCTTCTCGAACGCCTCCCGCGACACCTTATTGAGCCACTGTGTGAGCTGTTGGACGGCTTGATTTGCAAACTGCCCCGCTTCGCCCCCTCCGCGCAGTATAGACTGAAATTTCGAGAATAGGTTCCCCTGCGGGCGGCGCTGTTGCAGGAGTTCCAGCAGGTTTTGCCCTAGCGAGTCGTTACGCGCTTGTAGGGCGTTCGCCGCCTCAATTCGCGCTTTGGGGTCTGGCGAGGAGAGCAACTTGAGCAGAGAGTTGTAGACAGCGACCTCCCAATCGCCAAAGTTCGCGTGAGTGTCGCCTATCCGCGCAATGTCGGGACGCGCTGTAAACACGCGCGCTATCTCGGCGCTAATGGCTCCGCCGGGTTTTTTCGCCAGCAGGTTGCAGAGCGCGGAGGCTACGCGCATACTCGGTAGAGGCGCGTAGCTCATGGTGGGCAGGATAGCGAGAATGGCTCCCGCGCTATCGCCTGAGCGCGTAAGGGAGTGCGGGTTCCAACGCTCTATTATCTGCAAGAAAACCTCGGCGTTCGTCGCATCGAGGAAGTTGGGTACGGGCTGACCGCTGATGAGACACTGAATCGCCTCGGCTGAACTGTAGCCCGCCCGTAGAGCCTCCTGTATCTCCCGTTTCGTCAGCTCTTGGGGCCCGCACATCGTGAGGGCGGCGGGGATGGCGGCGCGGACTTCGGGGCTTGGGTCGCGCAAGAGCGGAAGCATAGCCGTATAACTATCGCCAACGGGAATATGACGGAGCGTCTGTATTGCAAGGAGGCGGCGGTTAATATCGGGGTCGCGCAACATTCGCGATAGGTGTAGTATCGCCATCTGCCCGAATCGGGGAGCCGTGTTCTCAAATAAATCAGGGATATAGATGGCTTGCTGGCACAGCGCGTCTAACACGCGGGGGTCGCACAGAATGCCCCATATTTTGCAGATGGTGGAGACCTGTAGGTTTTCAGAGCGCCAGTCCGCATTACGATTCCATACATCAAGCAGAGCGAGCGAAGCGTCTGGAACTCCGATTTGCAGAAAGGCGGTCTCCACATCGGGGAGTAGTTCAGGGTTCGGGACTACCTTCCAGCGAAACGCCTCCG
>CAIJLM010000292.1 GCA_903821495.1 uncultured Chthonomonas sp.
AGGTTGGACTTTCTATACGCCTTATAGCACCACCTATAGTAACGGAAACGTGGTTCTAGCGCTCTTCGCGGCGTTTCTAGCGGGTTTCTCGTCTATCTTTACGGGGCTGAACTTCCTCGTCACCATTCACAAGATGCGCGCTCCGGGGCTGACATGGTTCCGCTTGCCGCTCTTCGTCTGGGCGACCTACGCCACCAGCCTTATCATGATTTTGGGTACGCCCGTCGTTGCGATAACGCTTATGTTAGTCGTTGTCGAGAGGACGCTCCACTTCGGTATCTTCAACCCTGCCAATGGCGGAGACCCGATACTCTTTCAGCACCTCTTCTGGTTCTACTCGCACCCTGCGGTATACATCATGATTCTGCCGGGCATGGGAGTTATCAGCGAGATTATCGCCTGTTTCTCGCGCAAACGCATCTTCGGATACAGTTTTGTCGCCTTCTCTAGCCTTGCGATTGCGCTACTCGGCTTCTTTGTGTGGGGACACCATATGTTCACCACAGGGCAGTCTATGTATCAGGGAATGGTGTTCTCCATCCTGAGTTTTGTGGTGGCGGTTCCCTCCGCTATCAAGATATTCAACTGGGCGTGTACGCTCTACAAAGGGCGCGTCACCTTCCACTCGCCTATGCTCTATGCGCTAGGCTTTATGGGGCTGTTTACCATCGGCGGCTTGACGGGGCTGTTCCTCTCCGATATGGCGACAGACATCCATCTGCAAGACACCTACTTCGTGGTGGCGCACTTCCACTACGTTATGGTCGGCGGCGCGATAATGGCGTTCCTTGGAGGCGTTCACTTCTGGTGGCCCAAAATGACGGGGCGAATGTACAACGAATCTGCGGCGAAAACTGCGGCTATTCTGACCTTCATAGGGTTCAACGCAACCTTCTTCCCGCAGTTTATCGTGGGCTACCTGGGTATGCCGCGCCGATACGCCGTCTACCCTGAAGAGTTCCAGTTCTGGCACGTCTGTTCGACCCTGGGCGCGACCTTGCTGGGCGTTGGCTACCTTATGCCCGGCATCTATCTCGTCTACTCGCTTTTCAAAGGCGAAAAAGCCCCCGACAACCCGTGGGGCGCGGTGGGCTTGGAGTGGCATACGACTTCGCCTCCTAGCCCGCACAACTTCCATGAGGTTCCTATTGTGACCTGGGAAGCCTACGAATACGACGTTGACGGCGATGGCTCGATTTACGACAGCCCTATTGAGGGCGTAAGCAATTCTACGGAAGGGGAGTTTGACGCGAGTTCCGCTGTCGGACACCCCGCAGGAGACTAATGATGAGCGTGGAAGCCATTCACGGCGAACACCCCCATAGCGATGACCCGCACCAGACGTTCGCGCACCACTTCATGGAGCGCAAACAGCAGGACGAATCCTATCTTGTGGGGATGTGGGCGTTTCTTGTGACCGAAATCATGTTCTTCGGGGCGCTCTTTATCGCCTACATGGTCTATCGTAGCATCTGGCCCGGAGAGTTTGCAG
This sequence comes from uncultured Chthonomonas sp., assembly GCA_903821495.1. Classification (GTDB taxonomy): domain Bacteria; phylum Armatimonadota; class Chthonomonadetes; order Chthonomonadales; family Chthonomonadaceae; genus CAIJLM01. Next base: position 1,493 of record CAIJLM010000292.1, read on the forward strand.
AGTTCAGCCGAGCGCACCTAAGCACGTTTCTAGGGTTTGTCAATACGCTTATACTGCTTTCCAGTAGCCTTACTATGGCGTTTTGCGTCCGTAACGCCCAACTCAAAAAGTACGACCGTATGGTGTTGTGCATGATACTGACGTTTCTTTGCGGTTGCGGCTTCTTGGGAGTGAAGACCATTGAGTACACTAGAAAGTACAACGACAACCTGATACCGGGCCCCCTGTTCCACTATACTGCGGGAGAGGGCGCGGAACCCGCGGCGGAGGCTAAGGCGACCCCCGCAAAGCCTGAAAGCGCAGTAGCGGAGACCAAAGCGGAAGCCAAACATGAAGGGCGCATATTCCAAATGCCTGAGTACAAAGGGCAGATGGACAAGAAGGAGCGTCACGCGGAGATATTCTTCTCGCTCTACTTCATTATGACGGGCGTTCATGGAATCCACGTTGTTATCGGGATGATTGTTATGGCGATTATCCTTCTGATGTACTGGTTAGGCAGTCCGCTCGTTAAGGACTTTATGCCCGTTGAGATGTTTGGTCTCTACTGGCACTTCGTGGATATCGTCTGGATTTTCCTCTATCCGGCGCTCTATCTCATTAACCCTGACTTGAAACTATTCCATTTTTAAGTTCTCGCCCTAAAGTCGCTCCCTTTTCAAAACAGGAAGGAGCGACTAGGGCGGAAGACGGATTGCTTTTTCGCGCTATGCGGAACACTCCAAAGTAAAGGTTGACGCTAGATGTCTGAACACACAGAACAGGTCGAAAACGACGCGCTCGGCGAATATCACGAGACCCACGAACACCATGAGCATCATGTCGCTCCCGCTTGGCAGTTTTGGGGAACCTACTGCTTTCTGCTCGTAATGCTGTTCGCAACTGTTGGGGCGGCGTTTTTTGATGTCCATAAGTACATCCCTATTCCGGGCATGAACATCATTGTTATGCTCTTTATCGCGATACTTAAAGCGACGGCGGTTGTCCTCATCTTCATGGAGGTTCGCAAAGGAACGCGGCTCGTATGGCTCTGGGCGGGCGCGGGCTTCTTTTGGTTCCTGATGATGCTAGGCATTCTGTTCGACTACTTTACGCGCACTGGGGTCAGCGTCGTCAAATACCCTCTATAGAGATGATTCACTCTGTCAGCGAGAGCCGCCGTCACGCTTTGCGTTCGGTGGCTTTCGCTTTTTGAACTCTTATGCCCGAAATACCCAAAAAACCCACTCAATTTGGCGATGTCGCGCCTCACTACGACCTGCTCATGGAGGGCGTGCCGTACGCCGCATGGATACTCTATCTGCGCCAACTTTTGAGCGTGTGGAAGACCACGCCACGCACGGTACTCGACCTCGCTTGCGGGACGGGAAATGTGACCGAACTGCTTCATGAGGAGGGGTACGACGTAGTGGGGGTGGACATTGCGGAGGGTATGATAGCCCAAGCCCGCGACAAGGCGAAGGAAAAAGGACTACTCATACCGTATTATATACAAGATGCGGCGGAACTCAACCTAGAGAAACGGCGCTTCGACCTGTGCGTCAGCCTTTTCGATAGCCTGAACTACATTCTGGAGCCGAAACGCTTACAGATGGCGTTCGAGCGGGTCTACGCGCATCTTAATAAGGGCGGGCTGTTTATCTTCGACCTGAATACCGATTTCGCGCTACAAAATCAGTTCTTCGACCAAGATAACATCAGCTCATCCGAGCCTTTGAAATACGATTGGCGCAGTACGTACTACCCTAAGACCAACCGTTGCAAGATAGATATGCAGTTTGCCTACGCTATGGAGAGCGGGGAGGTTGTGCAGTTCAAGGAGGTGCATTGGCAGTACGCCTACTCTACGGAGCAGATAGTGGAGATGTTGACCTCCGCAGGTTTCTCGCTTTACGAAACCTATCAGGCGTACACTTTGCGTTCGCCTTCGGCAACGGCGGATAGAATTTTTTACATGGCGAAAAAGACAGGGTAGTCGTTATCGCTATACAGTTACACCGCTCCTTTAGGGTCGTTTTAGGTGTGTAACAGAGCGGATATTCACAACTCTAACTGTTCATAAGCCTTCAGAAAGGATGGAAAGATATGCAGTCAACTTCTAAGCGAAATCCGCTTAAAGTCGTTTCGCGCCGTGTGGCGTTAATGGGGAGCCTTTTTGGGTGCTACGCCGTTGTAGGGTGTAGCTCGGCAAGCACAACCACCGTCACCAACAACCTCGCGCTGGTGAAAGGCTTCAACGCCTACATACCTGCGACGGGAGTGGATGGAACGGTGACGTTCACCACGGGGAGCGCTTCGTTGGGCGCTGTCGCATTCGGCGGCGTAGGCGCGAACATCAGCGTTAACGCAGGCGCGTTCACGGCTACGGCTACGGGGACGGGAATTGCGACTCCTCTCGCTCTCTCCGTCGCCCCGACGCTGGGTCCCAATAACTCGCCTTATGTACTCGCCGCTGTGGGGCAGTCCGGGCAGTCGGGCGCTCTCGCTCCGCAACTACTGATGATTCCGAACTACACAACCGCTCTCTTTACCATTCCCGTCGCTCAAGACGCGATACGTGTCGTCAACCTTTCGCTCAATCCGAATCCTATCGGACTCTATAGAACATCGGGCGGAGTGGTCGGCTCTCCTCTTGCGGCGGCGCTAGGTAGCGTCGCTTATGGCTATGACGGCGTGGCGAACGCATACACGCTTGTAAACACAGTGAACCTCAACAACTTTGCGCTTGTGGACACAACGGCTCCGACTACGCCGCTCTCGCTAGACGCTTCTAGCAACCTGAGTACGCAGGTGTTGCAGACCGCGCAAGCCTACACCCTGTATATCTATGGACAGCCGGGAAACGCTACGCAACCGCTGACCGCAAAGTGGGTTTTGGACTACTCGTTGTTCTAAAGAGCGGGAGTGTTCAAACGAAGGAGGGTGGGGGCGTTCTCTACAACTCCACCCACCCCACGGGCGCATCCTCTTCACGGGTGACCGTTACCTTCAAGAGGTCATCGCCGTGAAAAGTGCAGTTATCGGTGGGAAGAAGAATGAGGTTTTTTTGCGCCCACGAGACGGCGACTTCGTTTGCAGGGTCGGAGATATTGAGGCAACGGCGGTCAAACTGAAGCATTGAGCCAAGCCTGAGCGCGAGTTCGTCTAAGTATTCGCTAGTTTGCCATACACCCAAGCAGACAGTGCGATTTGGGTAGACGTGTGGATGGAAGAGGGGGGTGAGAACCTCCACCTGCGGCGGCGCAAAGGGCGCGGGATACTTTGCGGGAAGTTTGATACGGAGTTTATGTAGAGTGCGGTAGATAGGTCTCTGGTTTTCGTTTACGCCCTCAATTCCTCTGCAACGATACGTAATGACGTATTCCGAGGGAGGAGTTCCGCGCATAGAGTCGATAGCGAGAGTGCCTCCGCTCCCTTTAGCGAGGGTTTGGAGGTTCTCGTAGTCGGACTGTAGGCGTATATCGCGAGCGTTCGCCATTCTGAGGGTGTCCTATCCGTGTACTGCGAAGGGCTGTAGCACTAGAATATCGCCGTTCTGAACGCGGTTATCGCGCAGAGTGTCCTGAGCGAGTAGAAGCGTGCCAGAGCGCGAGTTCGCTACCTGAAAGTCTACGCTAAAGGGAAGCGCCCACCGTTTGCGGCAGACCTTCACCATCTGAGAGACCTTCATATCGTATGGAATCGTAATTCTAGCGCGGCGCGTTCTATCCGCGTGTTGCACCTCTATCGAAATCATCTGTCCAGTCATTGGGTTTATACCTCCCTGCGAGAGCGTCGCCTGCGCGTCAGCGGGCGAACAGAGCCACTACTATCTTCTTTGACGGCTATTCCCTGCTATTCGGTTCCCAAATCACGTCAAAAAATGAGTTTTGTTTATTCTGCGGCGGACTGACCTCCACGCAAAACAGTCCTTCACTACTATATTGGGCGAAAAGCGCCTGTCCTTCAGGGATAAGCGTTGTAAAAGTTTGCAACCACTCCGCCCCTCGCGTCAGTAGCGCCGTCGAACAGACATCCCCCTCTAACGCTGAATCGCAGACTATCGCGGCGAGAAGGTGGTCAGGAACAGGATAGCCCGTCCGCGCATCTATCACGTGTCCGTACCGCTTGCCGTTATGCTCAAAGCCTTTGTTGCGGGGCGCAGAGACTGAGAGCGAGTTATCCTTGAGCGCGACGTAGGCGATATGTTCCCCCTCTTCGCCTGCAAAGGGTCTCTGTATCGCGATTTTCCACGTCTCCGCGTCGGGGGGAGAGCCTATCGCGTAGATAGAGCTGGTTCCGCCATGCAGGAGCGCGGAGGCGACTTCGTAGTCGCGGAGGAGTTCGGCGGCGCAGTCTACTGCATAGCCCTTGCCGATAGAGCCTAAGTCAATCCGCACGCCCTCCGTGTCAAACTCTACCCCGTAGCGGTCTGGGTAGAGGCGGACGTGGTCTATACCGACACACTCTCTCGCGGCTTCAACCTCCTCTGGAGTCGGCATTGCGCCCATCCCGCCCACGAAGCCCCAGCATTGCAGTAGCGGCGCGACGGTAATATCGAATGCGCCGCCTGTCTTCTCGCTCCACGCCTTCGCCTGCTCTAGCAGACGATAGAGCGGCGGGTCAACCTGAACGATACGCTCGGCGGCATGGGTGTTTAGGTCGTTGATGTCGCTCGTGTCGGCGTAGTAACTCAGCTTTGCGTCTAGGCGTGAAATCTCCTCGAAGACCTCCTCCGCCACCCCCTGCAAATAGCGTTCGCTCTCGCCGTAGAGTACAAGTTCAAAGCGCGTCCCCATTGCGCGATGCGCCGCGACGACGCGAACGGGCTTCACTCGTTGCGCTCCTCGCGCAAGCGCCGCACTTTGAGGTAGCTATCTAGTTTGGGTTGCATACGCGCCGTCACCTTATCTAGCGCCTCGCGTGGAGTCTTGTGGAGGAGCGTTATCTCCTGAAAAGCGTTCTCCATCTCGGATTGATACTCGCGCCATATCCCGATTTTGGGAGGGAAGTAGGTGTTTTCGCTTAGAGGCAGTTCAGAGAAGAGTTTGATGTAGGGGTGAGGGTGCTTCGCCCGTAGCTCCGCGCTCTGTTGCATAAGCGGGGAGATGATGTGGTGTCCGAGCGTGAGCATCTCCATTCCCTTCTGCGACTCCATGAACTTGATGAACTCGAACGCCTCGTCGGGATGTTTTGCGCCTCTCGGAATGACGAAGACATCGGTATCCGCCAGCGTAGGGTTGGCGAGGTCGGGACGGTCTGCGGGGTAGGGGAAGGGCGCGACCGTGTACTTGACATCGGGGGCGTAGCGGTTGACGAAGTTGTCCATCCAGACCCCCTGCATCTCCATCGCGACTTTGTTAGAGAGAAAGGCGTTTTGCGGCGAACTGAAGTTTCCGAAGCCAGCGCGGAAGTTGAGCGTATGCTCCGCGCCATATCGCTTTGAGAAGTGGGCTACCCACTCGAAGGCGCGGACGTTTTCTGCGCTGTTCGCCGTGATTTTGTCCTTGCCATCCCATAACCTCCCCCCAAAGAAGTAGCCCCAACTCCATACCCACCAGTCGGGTTCGGAAGGAAGCAAGCCCGCCGCTTGTAGGGTTCCATTCGGGTTCTTCTTCGTGATTTTGTCTACCATCGCGTCAAGATCTTCTATGGTCTTAGGCGGCTTTTGGGGGTCTAGCCCCGCCTTTACGAGCATTGCAGTGTTGAGGTGCAGGGCGGTGGAACCCGCCGCGCTTGGCAGGGCGTAGGTATGCCCTCGATAGTTGCACACATCCCAAAAGAAAGGGATATAGCGCGTACTGTTAAGCCCCGCTTCATTGCAGTAGTCGTCAAGCGGCATTATCGCTTCGGCATCCGCGTACTGAGCGATATCCGGCGCAAATAGCCCCGCAATGTCGGGAGGCGCTCCCCCCGCAATCGCCATCAGAGTTTTACTCTGTATATCGCTTACGGAGAGAAAATTGACGTAGATTTTGTTTTGCGACTGGTTGTAGTAGTCTACGATTTTCCTGAGCGCGGTTTCCTCGAACTCGGTGTACTTGTCCCAGTAGACTACTTCTACGCGCCCAACCTGCGGAACAGGGCGTACAATGACCTCGCTCCACGCTATGAGCGCGAGAAGGAGTAGGGAGAGTAGCGGGAGGGTGAGGTTTTTCCAGTCGAAGGATTGCATATTGTTGGTTTATGGTCTTTACGGGTGGCGCTAAAACAGTTTAGTATTCGAGATTCGAGGGGCGGTTTCCTGCTCGACAATGTGTCAATTAGGATTTAGGGTTTTCGCTTTAAGGGGTCGTAAAAGCATAAGTTCCGTGTCTTCTCATTTACTCTAGGGGGCAGGGGCTGAAATCCCCTTTAATCCATAGTATAACTCCGTCGGGTAGTAGGAATTTAAGGGCGTTATAGAGTATTATTATGTATGGGCGCAGAACAACGGAGTGAGCCTAAAAAGAATGCCTTTTTCATCAATAAATCCTGAACCTCCTCCTGCCGAACGCCGCTTCCTCTCTCGCGCTGATGCGTTTCTTCTTATTGGAATGGCGGCTCTCTCTGTCAGCCTCTTTTTGGTTTGGAAGCGGGAGCCTGTAGCGATACCCCCAGGAGCGCAGGCGTTCCTCGTTACTGAGCAGTACCTTGTACGGCGTGGCTTCGACCTTCCTCAGTGGGGCTGGATGCTGGGATGCGGCGTGGCGTGCAACCTCTTTCTTCTGTTCGACCCCACCCCAAAAAACCGCAATCTCCTCGCCATACTACAGAGTGTCGCAGGGTTGGGCGCGGCGTTGCTCGCTCTGCGTTACGTATCGGGCGAGGTAGGGGCGATAGTCGGGCTTGGCGGCGGGCTGTTGTTGGCGTGGGGAGCGCTCAATCGTTATCAAGAGATAACGCAATCGGGAGAGGCGCAGGAGTAAAACTATGAGCAATGTTCGTGTGCAGGCGCATATAATGACGATGGACGAGTTTCTCGCATGGGAGATGAGGCAAGAGGGGCGACACGAGTACGTTGATGGCGTGATATACGCTCTGGACGATATTGAGAGCGAGTACACGGGTTGCGTAATTCGCGATATGTCGGGCGCTAGTTTTGACCATAACGCAATCGTGTTTAACCTTTCAGGGGCGGTTAGCAATCGTCTTCAAGGGAAACCTTGCAGAGGTTTCACCAGTTCCCAAAAGATACGCGCTAAAGACGACGCGCCGATATTCTACCCCGATATTGGCATCTACTGCGGCAAGCCAAAACTGGGCGCAGAGAACGCGCTTCTTAACACTGTGGCGATATTCGAGGTTCTCTCTCCCTCTACCGAGCGGCATGACCGTGTAAAGAAGTATCATCACTATAGGCAGATAGAGACCCTTCGAGAGTATTTTCTAGTCTATCAGGATACGGCGCGGATAGAGGCGTTTCGGCGTACCGAGGATGGCGGTTGGGATAGCGTCAGGTATACCGCCTATACGGGGCTTGACGATACGTTGATAGTGGAGAGCGCGGGGATTGCGATACCGTTAAACGAGATTTACGAGGGGGTGGAGCTGCCGGAACAAGACCGAATTGTTGAACAGAGGTAGAAGACGATGAGCAGTGTCCGTATGCAAGAGCATTCGATGACTTTAGACGAGTTTCTCGCATGGGAGGAGAGGCAAGAGGGGCGGCACGAGTTCGTTGATGGCGTGATACGCGCTATGTCGGGCGCTAGTTACGACCATAATCAGATAGTTCTCAATCTCTCCCGCGAAACCAGTAACCGTTTGATGGGAAAGCCTTGTCGTAGTTTTCCAAGCGCTCAAAAAGTGCGCGCTGAAGCTAGCGACACTACTTTGTATCCTGATGTGGGCATCCACTGCGGCAAGCCAAAACTCGGCGCGGGAAATGCGCTTCTCAATGTTGTCGCGGTATTTGAGGTTCAGTCTCCCTCTACCTATCGCTATGACCGCACCGATAAATTTCAGCATTATCAGCAGATAGAGACGCTTCAAGAGTACTTTCTAGTCTATCAAGATACGGCGCGGATAGAGGCGTTTCGGCGTACCGAGGAGGGCGATTGGGATGTCGCTACATACACGGTCTATGTCGGTCTCGGCGCGACGCTAATGGTAGAGAGCGCGGAGATTGCGATTCCCTTGAGTGGAATCTACTACGGGCTTGATTTCACGGAACAAGAGGCAGTTATTAAAGAAGAGGAGTAGACACTTGAAAATCACGAGGACGTTTGGGAGTTTTGCAGTTGGCGCTTTGATGGCTTTAGGGGGCGTTTCACAGGCTCACGCTGACGCGAAGGGCGAAAAAATTATGCGCGAAGCCCTCGTCAAACTTAACGCCGCGCAGACTATGACCGCGAAGTTCGTTCAGACTACTGTGGCTACAGACAAGCCCTTCAAATTGACGCTTACCGGAACCATCGCCGCAATGAAGCCAAACTTTGTTCATGTTCGTATTGCGGGAGAAACGCCGAACCATATAAAGTTGGAGCGCGTCTATGCCGCCACCGGAGCCGAATATATCACCTATATTGGAGAGAGTAGTAGCTACCGTAAGGATAAACTAGAGCCTCAGCCAAAAGAGTTTTCGGGAGAGTGGGAGGCGGAGGTGGACGGTTTCTTTGGCGGGGTGGAACTCCTCAAGCGGGGAACGCCCGTCTATAAAGGAGCGGAAAAGGTAGGAAACGCGCTGTGCGACGTGATAACGTTTACCGCCAGCCCTCGCGATGGCGTTGCGGCGCGGGTGATGACCTACTATATAGGGCAGAAAGACCGCCTCTTCTATCGCGCTTCGTACCCTGTTCCGAGCGCCAATAATCTGCAGTTGAATCAGACCAACACTCTGACGGACATCAATTTGAGCGCAAAGTTGAGCGCGAAAGATTTCGCCTACACGCCTCCTAGCGGCGCGAAACCTCTGCGAAAACCGCGTGAAGTGATACAACGAAACGATACGCGCCGAAGCGCGTTTTAGCAAGTCTCAGTTTTGTTTGCAAAATTAATCTGAAGAAACCTCTTAGAATGGGAGATTTACCAGAAATGAAAGCCGTCATTATGGCTGGCGGCGAAGGCACACGCCTACGCCCTCTTACATCACATAAACCTAAGCCGCTGGTTCCGGCGCTCAATGTGCCTATCATGGAGCATATCGTTTTGCTTCTGAAAGACCACGGCATCACCGAAATTATTGTCACCCTGCACTACCTCGCCGATGAAATAGAGGGCTATTTTGGCGACGGTTCGGATTGGGGAGTCAATATGTACTACTCGGTGGAGGAGACTCCGCTGGGAACTGCGGGAAGCGTGAAGCAGGCGGAAGAGTATCTGAAAGACGACACTTTTCTTATTATTAGCGGCGACGCGCTTACCGATATCGACCTCAAAAAGTGTATACGCTATCACGAAGAGAAGAAGAGCCTCGTCACGATAGTCCTCTCCCATGTTCCCAACCCGCTTGAGTTCGGAGTCGTGATAACAGACGATAACGGACACATCCGCCGCTTCCTCGAAAAGCCCTCTTGGGGCGAAGTCTTCTCCGACACGGTGAATACCGGGATGTATATCCTAGAGCCGGAGATACTACAGTATATGGAGATGGGGAAGAGCTACGACTGGAGCCAACACATCTTCCCGCAGATACTAAGCGAGGGCAAGCCCATCTACGGCTACGTGATGGATGGCGACTACTGGTGCGACGTGGGCAACCTAAACCAGTACCGTGAAGCGCAGTATACGGTTATGGACAGGCAGACGAAAGTGCGAGTCGCGGACGAATCTACGCATCGAGGACACGGTATCTGGGTAGGGGAGGGGGCGGAGATTGACCCCACCGCGACTCTCATCGCGCCCGTCCTCATCGGCAAGAACTGCAAAGTCAAGGGCGAGTCGGCGGTAGGCCCCTACACCGTTCTAGGCGATAACTGCATTGTAGAGGACAAAGCGGTCATTCACCGCTCTATCCTGTGGGATAACGTCTACGTAGGCTACGAATCGCGCCTGAACGCCTGCACTGTCGCCTCTCACACCACGATAAAGCAGAACTGCACTATTCAAGAGGGCGCGGTTATCGGCGACCGCAACCGTATCGAAAACGACTGCACCATCCGAACGCAAATCAAACTCTGGCCCGACAAAATCATCGAGGCGGGTAGCACTGTCACCATGAGTCTTATCTGGGGGCAGAAGTGGGCGGGTTCGCTCTTCCGCAATACGGGCGTGATGGGCATTGCAAACATTGAACTGACCCCCGACCTCGCCTGCAAACTGGGCGCGTCGTTTGGCGGCTATCTCAAGCGCGGCGCGACGGTGGTCACGGGGCGCGATTCAGGGGCGGTGTCGCGAATGTTGAAACGAGCCATGATTTCGGGCTTGCTTTCGGTGGGCGTAAATGTGCTAGACACTCGCTCTATGCCGCTACCAGTTATTCGGCACTCCATCTTAGGGGCGGGGGCGGGCGGCGGAGTTCATGTTCGCATCACCCCGAACGATCCGCGCATGGCGGTCATTGAGTTCTTCGACGAGCAGGGTATCTACGTCTCGAAGAACGCCGAGCGCAAAATTGAGACGATATTCTTCCGCGAAGACTTCCGCCGAGTGGATGTTGAGCAGGTAGGAGAGCTAGAGTTCGCGGGGCGCGTGGTGGAGCAGTACGCCGAAGCCTTCTATCACCGAGTGGTTGCAAGCGCTATTAAGGAGCGCAAACTCAAAATCGTGGCGGACTTCGCTTATGGGCGCTTGGCGAATACCTATCCCGCCCTGCTTGGCAAGATGGGGTGCGAGCTGGTGGCGCTCAACGCCTATCCCGACATAACGAAAACGCCTAAAACTCCCGCAGACCGCAACGCTCTCATGCCGAAACTCGCGCAGATAGTCACTACCCTAAACGCCGACTTGGGAGTTCTGTTCGCGGCGGATGGCGAGCGCATGACCCTTGTGGATGAACACGGCAAGGTGATAGACGGCAACACGCTTCTTGCCATGATGGCGGTGCTTCATGCGCGAACCCATGAGAACGCACGTATTGCGGTTCCTGTAACGGCTCCGCGCATGATAGAGCCGCTTGTCGCTCTGCATGGCGGCACGGTAATTCGCACTAAGACCGATGTGCGCGACCTTATGGGCGTGTGCGCGAATAAAGATGGAAGCCGACTAGCAGACTTCGCCGGAGATAGCAACGGAGGCTTTATCTTCTCCGATTTCCAACCGAGTTACGACGCTATGTTCGCCCTCGCCAAACTTATGGAGATGCTCGCTGTGACGGATATGCGTCTCTCTACGCTCGCCGCGCAACTACCGAGCGTTCATGTCGCCCGAACTCAGGTGCGCTGTCCTTGGGAAATCAAAGGGCGCGTTATGCGGGTTCTGACGAAAGAGGCGGACTCGGCGGCGGAATCGGGCGGGGTTGAGGTGGAGATGATAGACGGTATCAAGTTCTATCAGAAAGAGGACTGGGCGCTGGTGCTTCCCGATGCCTCGGAACCCTACTTCCACGTCTACGCGGAGGGGGGAACCAACGAGGCGGCGCAGGGGCTTTTGGCGAGGTATGTGGAGAAGATAGAGCAACTACGCGGATAAAATTCGGCGTTTTACGGACTTGAACCGTGAAATACGCGAGAAGACGCAAAATACTTTTGCAATTAAGCGAACCCCCGCTCCTTTTGCCCGTGAACGCGGAAGAAAAGGAGCGGGGTAAGGGGTTAAAGTGAAGATACCAACAGATTACATTGGATGCTGGAGAGGCGAAATTGCCGATAAAAGCGGTAGAAGCACAAAATTAGGGTTCAGCAGTGAATCTACCATGACCCGAGTTTAACTCATGCTTTCAACGTCTCCGCCCTGCATTAGTTGCCATACAACAAGATGCCCGCTTTAGATAAATACCACCACGCCGTTCGTAACGCCTTAGTCAAAGACGGGTGGACGATTACGCACGATCCTCTCACGCTAAGAGTTGGCTCTGACCGCGTTCACATCGATATAGGTGCGGAACGCCTGATTATTGCGGAAAAGGGAGTGCAAAAAATCGCTGTAGAGGTGAAAACATTTGCCAGCGCTTCTAAAATAACCGATTTTGAGGAGGCGTTGGGGCAATATGTCCTATACCGTATGGCTCTAAGGCGCACGGATACGGAACGAACGCTCTACCTTGCCGTTCCAGAATCCATAGTCGTAAATCAATTCCGACAGAGAGAACTTTGGCAAGCGTTCATTACGGAAGAGAACGGAAAAGTGTTGGGCTATGACGCAGAGAATGAGGAGATTGTTGAATGGCTACCCTAGAACAGTTTGCCGACATCATCGAAAAGACGCTTTGCGACTGCGCCAAGAGATACGCGACAGAAGAGAACTTGCGTACCTTAATGGCGTTTGACCGAACGCATGGGCAATTCCTGCTGTTAGACGAGGGCTGGGCAGGTTACAAAAGAATTCATCAGATTTGGGCGCACATTGAATTAAGGGGCGAAAAAGTATGGATGCACGAAGATGGGACGGAGGTAGGTATCGCGAACCTGTTGGTGGAGGCGGGGATTCCAAATCAGAGTATCGTGCTTGCGTTTCATGCGCCCGCAATGCGCTCGTCGACAGAGTTCGCCGTTGCGTAGTCCTCTTAACAAAACAAAGGTTATAGGAGACTGGGGGACGTGGATTCGAACCACGGTAAACGGCGCCAAAGGCCGTTGTCCTGCCGCTAGACGATCCCCCATCAGCAACGTAAAATAGTATACTCTCTCAAAAACGATTCGTCAAGATAGGGCTTCACACTTCCCCTCTTCTTAGGAGGGAAATTATAGAGTGGAAGCCGCCTTTAGAAGGGAAAACACCATGAAGGTTATTGTCGCCGGAACGATACCGGTAAATCCTGAGCTGCGTGAAGTGGCGGTCAACGCCGTTATTAAATGTACGGCGGAGACTAAAAAAGAGGCGGGTTGCCTCGCGTATGAGTTCTCCGCTGACCTCGTAGACCCAAACCTCTTTCACCTATACGAACTGTGGGACGAAGCCGTCTCCCTAGACGCGCACATGAAGCTCGCGCATACGGTGGAACTCCTCGCCCTCATGCCCTCCTTTTTGGGCGGTTCGCCCAACATCGGTAGATTTACGGTTTCGGATGGCGGCGACCTCCTTTAAACGCATAAGAGTAGAAGGGATTGAAACGGATATGACGAAGGCTCAGTTTTTGGATATTATCGCCGAGATAGTCGAGGCGGACTCTGGAGATTTGAATGGTAGCGAAGAGTTGAAGACTCTGGACGGCTGGGATTCGCTGGCGCGTCTTAGTTTTATTGCGACGATAGACAAGAAGTTGAAAACAACGCTCTCCGCGAATACGGTCAACGCCTGTGCGACTATCAACGACATCGCCGCGCTTCTCGGCGACAAAATCACGGACTGACACGTAGATATGGGCAGGAACCCGCTCCAACGCTTCGCGCAACTGCTATGGGAGGAGGTCGCCAACCTTCACCCCCGCTATCGCCTCTGCGACTGGGCTATCTCCTGCCTGCCTCACCTCTGCTTTAACCGCACACGCACGTCTCTCTATCGTCTTGCGGGCTTTTCGATGGGTAAAAATATCTGTTTTATGGGGCGCGTACATATCAGCGGAGGGGGTAGAATTCAAGACCGTTTCCGCCTCGGCGACGATGTGCTGATGAACTCTCCAGTACTCTTCGATGTGAACGCGCCCATAACCATTGGAAGTAGCGTGAGCATAGGGCACGACGTAAAGTTTATCACGACCTCCCATGAGATAGGGACGGCGGTGAAACGCGCTGGAACCACTACCGCCGCGGCGATTGTAGTGGAGGACGGAGTGTGGATTGGCGCAGGCGCGATTATCCTCGCTGGCGTTACAATCGGACACGGCTCCATCATAGCGGCGGGAACCGTCGTGAACGCCTCCGTTCCTCCTAACACCCTCATCGCCCCCAAACCCAACCGACAGATTCCATTGCCAACCGACTGATTCACCTCTACTCTCTCAGGCGCGGTTCGCCCTCCGCTCTATGAAATCCCGCCGCTTCCCACGCCCGTTTCGTCGCGGGGTGAGAGGCGATAAGCCTCCACACCATGCCGCTCCGATGGTTCTCTATTGCGAGAAGCGCCATTCCCAAATCTATGCCGATAACGTCAGGGTCGTACCAGTTTTTGTCTATATTGAAGGCGTTCCCGAAGCCGTAGCGCCCCCACAGGTGATGTCCGTAGCGCGTATACATCGCCCGCGCCGCCTCCGTCGCGAGTTTGGGCGTGAACAGTACCGCCGCCACCGCGCCCGTTGGCGAAACTGTGCCATCCTCTTCGCCGGGCGCAGAGTAGGCGCGATAGCCGTCTGGCGCATCATTCGCGTTCAAGCCCCAGATGTCCGTCGCGTAGGTTTTGCGCTTGCCCTGCATATCTATACAGAACTGGCGGTTCACTCTAATGCCCTGCTCGGCGGCGTAGGCGTAGTTCCAGCCCTGCGAGTCGTACCAGTTGCGGAAGTCGTAGAATCCAAACGCCATTTCGTGAAAGAAGATGGGACCCCCGGCAAGCGTGGTCATGCCCTTATATTCGAGGGGGTTGCGTGTCCACGCCTCCCACGCCTCTTTGGGGAGCGGGTCTCGCTTGGAGCCCATGCCGAGGAGATAGAGCGTTTTCAGTTCGCAGTAGGTATCCCAATTAGACTGAATGAAGCCGTCTTCGGGCTTCCAGCCCATCGAGACCACCTGTTTCGAGGGCGTTAGCCCCCCATTGGTTCGCATCCACGTCCAGTCCAATCGCTCAGAGAGGGCGTTTGCGAGGCGTTCGACCTCCGTCCCTTTCCAGTATCGCCCCGCAACCAGAGCGCCTGTCACAAGGAGAACGGTATCTATGGAGGAGAGTTCGCAGTTCCAGACGCGCTCGCCCGTGCGCTTATCCAGAAAGTGGTAGAACCAGCCGTGTACGTTGGGGAGTCTGTTGTTTAGAAACGTGAGAGTGAGGAGGGCGCGGGCGTAAGCCTCTTTTTTGTCTATCCAGCGATGTTGCGCCGCGATAGGAAGCGAAGCCAGCGCGTAGCCCGTGCTTGCTGTACTCGCTACAGTGTAGTCGTCTTCGCCAGAGTTCTTGGCGCGGTCGTTGGTCAGTCCCGTGTGCGGGTAGCTTTTTTCCCAGAAGAAGAGGAATGCTCTTCGCTGAATCTCGTCGAGGAGGCG
>CAIJLM010000293.1 GCA_903821495.1 uncultured Chthonomonas sp.
AGACAGGAACCAGCCTTCGGAATAGTTTTTGACATCTGCAACCGAGATGTTACTATCCGATTTCGTGTAAGGAAGCGATGTTCTTCGCATAAACGTCCTCTCCGTAGCGAGAAAAGGACGTTCAGTCAGACAAGGAAGCGATTATGATGAGATAAGAACCGTTCAATGCAATAGGCGATACTGGATTTGAACCAGTGACCTCTTCCGTGTCAAGGAAGCGCTCTACCCCTGAGCCAATCGCCTGCATAGTTATTCTGGGGAGAATAGAGTAGCCGTACCAGAATTCTGAATTGTATTTTACCCTATCCTCCTGCATCTGTCAATCTCAATTCCTTGAATTCGTTACGTTCCCGCTTAAACGTGAGCCTACAGAAAAATATGCGATGTAATAGTGACCATGCCTCTATTGTTTGCATCAAAAGAGGTGAGTGAGGTGAATTCTGGAAACTATGCACGATTTAAGCGCAATCTCGAAGGAGGCTTCTATAAACCCCTTATCGGAGGACAAACTCATTGCCCCTTTCTGGCTCGCTCCGGCGCGGAGAGGAGACTGTAACGCCCTCCGAGAGTTTTATACCGCCTGCTTGCCTGCCGTAACCCGCCTTAGCGCCCGTCTCCTCCGCAATCCGCAAGAGATGGAGGATGTCGTGCAGTCTACATTCGTCGCGGCATTTCGCGCCCTGCCTAAGTTTCGCGGCGAGAGCTCCGTACAGACATGGGTCTTGCGAATTGCCTACAACGAGGCGATGTCGCTCCTCCGCAAGCGCAAAGGGCAGTGTTACCTGAGCCTTGAAGAGATGTCCGCGCCGGAGGAACTAGCGGGAACGATAGAGCGACTTGCGCTAGAGCAGGCTCTCGCTCGCCTCTCGGTGGAGCATCGCGCTATTCTCTCGCTCTACTACTGGGAGCAACTCTCCTGCGAACAGATGGCGCAGATACTCGACATCTCCGTTTCGGCAGTAAAAATGCGACTGGCGCGAGCGAGAGAATCCCTCCGCCGCCTCTACGAGGAGTAGAAAATGAGAAGTTGTCGGCGCATTGAAAAAAGGCTATGGGAGCTACGAGACGGAGCCGTATCGCAAGCGGAGCAGGAGCGTATCCTACTTCATTTGGAGCATTGCGCCCGCTGTCAAGCGGCGTTACAAAAGATAGAGACTCTACACGATTCACTGACACGCCTATCGAAAGAGTCTACGGCGCTACCCTCATTGAACACAGACAGCATTTTTGAAAACGCTCTCGCTCTCTCTACGCGCCACGTAAATCGCCCGCGCCTTGTGATTAGGAGAGCGAGTTGGGCGCTCTGTGGTCTGCTCGTAATGGCGGTGGGGAGTTCGCTATCTAAGCGAAAAAATTCCCCTCCTGTGAACGCCCCAAAACAGGATATAGCGCAAATATCGTCTGCACCGAAGCCCTCCCCTTCGCCTCAACCTGATATGAAGCCGCCTATCAAAACGCTTATAAAGCAGACCGTGCGCCCTAATTTAGCGCTCAATAGTACTCACACTCTCGTCCCCAAAACACAGATAGCGGAGAGTAGCCCCGCCGCTCTAACAGCAGACACGCGCCCCGCCTTCGTAACGACGAAAACGGAGCCTCAACCGCTGAGTTATATCCGTGTGCGCGTCTATGAAGACCAGCCAGGAGGCGAAACTCGCTGGAATGAACTGAGCGTCATTGAGCAGGGCGATAAGCGCCTCGTCACGAACACAACCTCTTACGACTCTAAGTCGAACAGTAAATTGGTCTGTGAGGCTCTTGCGCCGAACGTCCGCATCATACCCTAAAGTCTTTGCCCATTCAAGGAGAAAAACCATGTCCCTATCGCTAAAATCTATCGCTATTACGAGCCTTCTACTTGTCGTATCTGCGCCGCTCTACGCGCAAGGCAAAACAGATACGCCGCGAAATAGCGAAAACTCATTTACCAAACATCCAGGCTATTACGTCGAAGAGGAGATGTCTCCTGAACGTACATGGATGTTAAGAGCGGGAGGAGTGGCGCAGAGCGCTCAATCTTTTCAAAACGACTTGGAGAGGCGTGTACAATCGCTAGACAATAAGAGAACTGCACTCGAAGTTCGGGTGAAACAAATCACACAAGTTTATGCGGCGGGGGCAACCCCTCTTAGTTCGTTGGCGACCATAGAGTCCGAGTACAGGAGTGCGGAGGCTGAATTTGGGCTGGCAAGATGGCAACTGAGGTGGGTTAAACATCTCAATAAACTTGTGTCGTTTGAGTGTAGCGGCGCCTCTCTAGCAAACGCTCTGAACGCTCTATCGAGTACAGCGGGAGGAGTAATCAAGATGGAAGAGAACCTCAAGTCGGCGGCTCCCTTAAACATGGCGACAACCCGTATCCCGCTCTACAAGGTTCTGGAAGCCATCGCCGCGCAAGCCGATGTGATGATAGACAGAACGGATACGGCGATTATTCTGCGCCGCTGGTCGTCCATCGAAATCAATGGCGTAAAACAGACCTTTACGAAGATTACTCCCTGGAGTCAGTCTTGGGACGAGTTTCCGTTTCTCGCGCCGGGGCTAAATGCAAGCGGACAGTCCCCGTCCACCTATCAACAAATTTTGTCGAGCGCCAACCTGAAAAAAGCGCAGGGAGCCGTGAAGCCCGCCCCCAAAACGCCCTATAGTTTGGGTGGCGGGCTTGGCGCAGGGCAACCTTCGGGGGTTATCGTTTCGCTACGCGGAACCAATGAGATTGTACTGACCGAGCCTGCCAACTATAGGGGCAAAACGGGCTACTGGATATCGGTCTACCGCGCCAACGGCAAAAGTATGAACCTCGTCCAGAAATCCTTTGTGGTATCTGCAAGAATCCGTCCGGAATAGAGAGAATGTGATGACCTAGATGAGCTGAACACCTCCAATTTCGCTTGTGTTGGCGCATAAACCCTAGCCGTAGGGCCAGACAATGAAGGTCTTTGTTCCAGTGAAGATACTTATTAGCATCCAGATACTTCCGATAAAGCACTCGCCTAGCACAAGACCTAAGAAGAAGGGGAGGGCGCGGTAGTAGCCCTTCAGCCCCCCATACTTAAAGATGATGACCTTGCAGAGCCACGCCGCCATAAGCGAGAACCAGAGGTTGTTCATACTCCAGTTGCTAGAGACGACGTACCCCACGGGGTGTAGCGCGAAGTTCACAAAATTCATTCGCAAGGCGCTCAGGGTGATAGTGACGACGAAGCCCACGAAGACCGCCAGAACCGCCATGCGGTTTTGAGCGGGAGGAACCCCCGTTGTCAGTAGGTTCTGAATATGGTCGTAGGGTTCGCGTCCGAAAATCGTGCTGACGTAGGGCGGGTCTACTTTGGAGGTCGCGCCCCAGATGTAGTGCAGGTGGATATTGGTGAGGAAGCCGCTGAAAGTTCCCCACGAAGCCCCGATAATAAGCACCCAGAACATGGCTTTCATGC